>JASHTR010000377.1 GCA_030040455.1 Terriglobia bacterium
ATGTGCCGGAAGCGCACGCAACCGTCGCCAGTAGGGAGACGAAAAGAATCTTGCACCCTACGATCGCTGGCTTCAAAAGAACCTCCAGGAGGCAGGTTTGAGAACAATAACGTTACAGGAATTCGTTTCGTATTATGACAGGGTGAGGATCCATTAGAGATGTATACTATAATGCATCCTAAATGTGGGTGCAATTCTGATCGTTGACCTGTAGAAATCCTCAGGAGGGATGCCATTTTGAAGCCAGAACGGAAAATTCGAAAATCACAACCATGGAAGCGCGGGAGTGGGGTTCAAGCAACCTTCCGGCAACTCCGGGAATTAATCGTTCGTGGCCGCCTGGCGCCAGGAACTCGAATTGTCGAAGCCGACGTCGCCGAGCGCCTCGGCGTCAGTCGGACTCTGGTCCGAAGTGCGTTGCATCGGCTCCAACAGGAAGGGTATATCGTCTCAATACAAAGCGGCAGCAAATACCGTATGACGGTCTCTCCGCTTACCAAGGAAGATGCGCGAGAACTTTATTGGATCGTCGGGCACGTTGAGGGCTTGGCCGCTCGTCTGGCAGCCCAGCTCGAGATCAAACGGCGCAAGGCCCTCTGTTCCCAATTGAGGTCCCTGAACGAAAGTTTGCGGAGGATGGCCGAAACGAAGATGCAGAACCCGAACGACATCTTTGATGCCGACTTGAGGTTTCATAAGAGCATTGTAGAGGCCGCTGCCGGCCCCCGACTCCTCGCGTTTCACAATGCCATAAAGCCCCAGGCCGAGCGATACTGGCGTCTTTACTCGAGCGCAATTCTCAGCCAACTTACGACGTCTGTGGCGGAGCACACCCGAATTATTCGCGGTATCGAGCAAAAAGACGGCGACGAAGCCGAGCAGGGGGTGAGAACCAATTGGGAAAAGGGAGCTGAGCGCCTCTGCGCCGTCATCGATAGAATCGGCGAACGCGGGAGTTGGTAAGCAGTTCCCACGGCTGACTCCCGCGAACTTCGAAACACGGACCCTAGGAAACGATCTTTATTCCCTTCGGGTGCCAGGATGCGATGAAGTTTTTGACTTTTCATGATGCTGAGAAATCCTTGAGAATTTGGTGTGAGTAATCGAAGATGTTAAGAATATTTAACTTGACCGGCTTGGTCATTGGATGCCACACTAGGCCCCTGACTTTGAGTAGGGTTCCTGTATGATGGTGATGTTAGTTCATCCTGCCAACGCGCCGCGCCGTTCCGGTTGTGGTTGTCCCAATCGGGCTTATAGCGATGGGCGCACTTTTCCTTGTTGAACCACTCCTGAGAATCAAGCCGAGTTGCCCTCCGCCCGCTTACCAAAAGTAAATCGGTAAGGACGCTTTTCTGCTTCTCTCCGTCGCGTTGCAGCTTCATAGCTGGAGTTACCTGCCGCGGTGAGACGAAAAGGCGCGGTACCCAAGTGGCTAGGGAGGGGCCTGCAAAGCCTCTGACGTGAGTTCGAGTCTCACCCGCGCCTCCAGGATTTATTGCTTAACCCGGTGAGACACTGTCAACATTTTTATGAAAACTTTTAGCGAGTTCGGACTGGCGGAGGATAGCTGAGACCGCCGAAAGCCTGCGATAGGAAGATCCATTATTGTATTCTATAATAAATCCATTATAGTATACTATACTTCCCAAGACCAACGCTGAGGGTCATCTCTGGAGCCATGCGGCCATGACTCGCCTACGAAATATCCTTCTCGCAGCCTCGCAGAATTCATGGCTTCGGGACCGAGCCTCTCGCTACCGATTCGGCACACGAACTGTCCGTCACTTCATGCCCGGTGAAACACCGGAAGACGCCATCCATGCAGCATGTACCCTTCAGAAAAATGGCGTCAGGACGGGATTGACAAATCGCGAAAAGCCCAAAGGAGGACAAGGAAAATGTTATACCAAAACAGGAAATCGCAACGTCGTGCCATGTCATTGAACCCGTTCTGCATTGTAATGTTTGGATCCGTGGCGCTCCTTTTGGTCTTGAGCCAATGGGTATGCGCGCAGAGTGTTAGTTCCTCGGTTCTGGGATCGGTGCAGGACGCAACCGGAGCCGTTGTGCCTGCGGCGGATATTGTCTTGACAAACTTGAATACTGGGGTCAAGCAGCGGACCCGGACCGACGGTGCAGGGCGTTACGCTATTCCGTCCGTCCCTCTGGGTTCTTACTCCCTAAAGATCTCCAAGCCTGGGTTTCGATCCTATATCCTGACGCAGTTTAAGGTCGTTGTAGCGCAGAAGGCCGTAATCGACGTCACGCTCCAGGTGGGCACTACTTCCCAGACCGTCACCGTTACGGCAGGTGGGCTGGCGCCGCTTTTACAGCCCACATCCAACGATCTTGGAAGCTTGATCGAGCGAGCAAGCGTCTCCGAACTTCCGCTCAATGGTCGCAATTTCCTCCAACTGGGGCTGCTTTCGGGTGCGACCCAAAGCTCGGGCCCTACGGGAGGAAATGCTGATTTTATCGGCGCGCAGGGCGGACACCCAGGACTCTCCATCAATATCGCCGGCAGCGACCAAGCTTCGTCGATGTATTTGATTAATGGCATGGAAACCGTTGGAAGCCGGATCGGGCAAGCAGGCTTGAATCTTTCGATTGGGGCTATTGACCAATTTGAAGTGCAATATGGATTCTTCATGCCGGATCTTGGTCCTGGTCCGGGCGTTGTGGACGTCATCACCAAGTCCGGCACTAACCATTTCCATGGGGAGGCTTTTGAATTTGTGCGCAACAACTCCCTTGAAGCGCGTAATTTTTTCAGCCCGCTTCCTCCGGGACCCTTCCATCAGAATCAGTTCGGGGGCGATGGAGGTGGGGCGATCCGCCACGACAAGGTATTTTTCTTCGGGAACTACGAAGGGTTTCGCCAGGACCAATCCGCCTTTTCCGATGCTTATACTCCCACCCAGGCCATGTTCAATGGAGACTTTTCGGCCCTCTCAACGCCCATCTACAACCCGCTCAGCTACAATCCCGCCACGGGCACAAGGCAACTTTTCTCGGGCAACGTGATTCCCGCGAATTTGATCAATCCGGTGTCTAAGAAACTGCTGCCGTATTACCTGCCCGGGGCAAGCATCACGGAAAAACCCCTCAATGTCTTCGGAACGCCTCGTAGCACCTACAATTACGATCAGTTCACCGGGCGTGTTGACGCTAGCCTTAGTCCGCGGAACACCTTCTTTGCCCAATTCAGCGATGAAAATTCCCCGGTCGTCAATGGCACTCTCTTTCCACTTGCAGGAGCAGAATTTCCACTGAACACGCAACTGGCGATGGCCCAATGGACCTCGACCATCAACCCGGCGTTAGTTAATGAGCTGCATGTGGGGTGGACACGCGACTATATATTCGATGTCGGGCAAACCCAGCAGGGAGTTCAGAATCAGTTGGGGATCACTGGAACCGCAGATCCAAACGGCGTGCCCGGAATTAGCCTTTCAAATTTCGGTGACTTCGGAAACGCGAAAGGCCCTTTGGGAAATATCGACAATGTCTACCAGGTTCACGAATCGCTGAACTGGTTGCATGGCAATCACCAGGTAAAGTTGGGGGGCGACCTGGATTATATTCGCAGTATCCAGCAGAGTGCCAATGCCAGCGCTCGCAGCAGCATCTCCTTCGCGGCGCTGTTCACCACGCAGCTTACAGCTAACGCAGAGGGTCAACCGGTTCCGGTCTCGGGTACGGGAAATTCCTTTGCCGATTTCTTGTTGGGTATGCCTACCAATGGAATTGTGAATTCAATGCCCCGCACGCATTATCGCTGGACCACCTTCGAACCGTACGCGCAGGATTCCTGGAGAATCCGGCCGGGATTGACAGCGAATCTAGGCCTCGCCTGGTATTTGGCGACCCCGCCGAATCCGGTTGGTCCCGACAGCAAATATCCCCACGCCTTGGACTTCAACACCGGCCGTGTCCTCTACGCTGCCTTGGGAGAAATCGATCCCGAGGTGTATTCGACTACGTGGGATAACTTTGCGCCGCGCGTTGGCTTGGCCTGGCAACCTAGCTTTTCTAAGAATAGCGTGTTCCGGGCCGGTTGGGGGGTTTACTACGCCTCCCAGAGGTTTCTCGACCAGCAGTTTGCCATCGTTGCTCCGGGCGTCACGATCACCCAATCGATTGCCAATGCAGGGGCTGAGCCCGATTACGTTTTCGGACAGAATGTGT
>JASHTR010000378.1 GCA_030040455.1 Terriglobia bacterium
TTCTGAGCGGGGTGCTGGCAAACCGGTTCCACTCGCTCAGCACCAGATCCTGAAGACCCAACCCGTTACAGAGAGCTTCGGTCAGCACCGTTAAAACCTTATCCGGGGCAGCGACGTTATCGCCTTGCGCGCCTCCGACAATGCTCTCGGCAATCCGCGAGGAGAGGCACGGTTAACGGAAACAAGCGGAAGCCGACCCGGAACGCTCGCTTTTTGTCGATCCTAATACAGAGAGTTCAGGCCGAGCACGCTCGCAAGCCGTCTTGTAATGTAATCAGCGATCCATCCGAAACCAAGGTCATTCGGGTGCACTCCGTCCGTCAAACCGTCACCCTGTAAAGGACCAAGCATATCCGTTCCTTCGATGAATTGTATGTTCTTGTCGCCATCGGTAACAAACTGGCTCACAACGCTTCGCATAAAAGCTTCCTTGCCGTTGCTATTAACGTCCGCTCCTCTATGAATCAACTCATATGATGAATAGATCGGTGAAATCACCAGGATCGGAGTCAGCGGGCGCTTTGCCCGAATCGTCTGGATGAATTGAGGGAAAACCTCACGCATGCTCTCCACCGTATGAAGGTTGGTCCCATCAAGGACGTAGCACGATGCGTTAATCGCTGCCACCGCCTTCGCTAGTGAGTGTTCATACTTCCCCGCCCCGGAAAATCCCAAATTGACGAAATCGATGTTAAGGCGCCGGCCCACGATGGCTTCATAACTCATTCCCGGTCGGCTGGCAGCTCCCCCTTGAGTAATCGACGTTCCGTAATAAACAACCGGCTTGGAAATAGCAAATGGCTGCGGCGGCTTGATGACTGCATTCGGATCGACCCCCAGAGCGAGAACCTTTACTCCCATGTATAACGGCAGGTAGAAGGTAATATTGCGCTCAATGCGTGGGCCATCGCCAAAATTGAAGTAAACGTGGTCATATATTTTGCCCGGGCCCGCGTCTTTGTCCGCAATCGCCGTGCTCCAGTATGTGTTGTTGACGTATAGGTCCACACCACTCTCGCCATAGGCCTGAAGGTTTGGCCTCCCAGGCGGATAAGGGTATTCCAGGCGGACGGCCAGTGCCGACGAATCCGTTCGGAAACGAATGCGCCCACCAGATGGTTGTTCCGCGAGCTCCCATACAAGCGTCGGATAAGTATCTTTGAGTGAAACAGGCAGGCGGTATAATTCCCCGTGGTCCTCCTTATACCACGGTAGCCCGTCTACTTCGACTTGCGGGCTCGGGATCTGAATCCATCGCGAAGGCGGCTTCAGATGCGGAGGGTATGCTCCACTGCAACAACTCACCGTAGCGAGCAAAAAAGCCATCAACATTTTGATTCGCATTCTAATGCGATCTCCTTCTCAATTTGCGTCCCTTGCCGACATCTATCGTTGCCGCGAATGGATCGCAGTCCTCCGTCCCAGCTCCCTCGTCCTTTTCAGGATGAGAGGTGGTGCCAGGCGACGATGATGGGGTACATGCGCCCAGGCCCTGACTCTTCATCAGCTCTGCGACACCTGAAATAGCAGAATCATCACTTGATCCGAGCGACTGGATTATCCTTGCCTGGTCAGCGCGCGGCCGATTCTGGCTGAGCTTGAATTTCGCTTCCAATCTTTCGACAGCAATTTCAATACCCACGATCTGGCCCAGCAACTTCTCGCGGAACTTCTCATTCAGGCTGTGCCACTGGTCGAGGTACCGCGACTCAAAGACGGCGATCGTCTCGAGCAGAACTTCCGTCAACGCTTTCGGCTCTTCGAAGACACGGGCTTGCCCGTAAGCGTGGACCGCCGCATAATTCCACGTCGGAACGCTCTCGCGCGAGCCATATAAACTGGGGGAAATGTATGCGTGCGGGCCGTGGAAGATTACGAGCGATTCCCGCTCGGCCTGCAGGAATTGCCAGTGCGGATTAGCGCGGGCCACGTGGGCGCGCAGCCGGATCCGGCCTTCCGCTTCCCTGACCAGCACGGGGATGTGGGTCGCGAAGGGCGCGCCCCCGTGGGTTGAGACGACAACCGCAAACGGGTGTGCTCTCATGAACTCAACGGCCACCGCCTGGTCTTTCAGGCGGTTGAATTCAGGTATGTACACAAAGTTCTATTGCCCCACTCTTCCCCGAACGAAGCTAATTGCCTTTAGGATCACGGCGTTATTGGGCACGATCCCTCCGAACGCATTTTCAAAGCCCTGGACGGCTCCCCTGAAGCGTGTCGAACCTCTGAGGTTAACTTCCCGAATCACTTTGCCCAGCCGCGGGTTCTCCCATTCCAGCGCGAAAAAGCTGATGGGGCTTCCTTCCCCTTGACCGCACATCACTTCATCTGCCGCATAGCAATAGGCTCCCCGATGAGGCTGCTGGCGCCAGTTCCATTCCAGAAGGTCCACACCGTAACGGATAGGGATAACTTCCGGTAGCCCGTCCTCGTAAATAACTTCGTACCACCCCAACAGGTCCGCCGAATCATCCATATCCCAGATCAGCCGGTAGGCATCCTTATTGGTGGCGGGTCGGGCGCAGGCATGTAGGAAAATCAGGCTGGTAGCATCCTCGCCGATCTTGATGCCTTGAGCCTCGCGAGGCAAGGGATTGGGCGTCTCGCCTTCGGTGCCTACCATGATAATGCCCTCTCCGCCGGATTTGCTGGAGGGTGCTAAATCAAATACCCTGCTTCCGACAGTTACTCTTCCGGTTTGCATGTTGCCAAGGTCAACAGAAAACGCGGATTGCCGGAGCGGTGCGTTGAACGAAGGGGAGATATCGATAGGAACAACCGGATCGCCTGTTTCGCTTGGCGGCGCTTCTCCCCTGAGGCTTCCCCGCAGGCTGGGAATAGAGGCCTGAACGGTAGAAGAAAGCTGTGGGGATTCCAATTCATCCGTCGACCAGAGAAGACTGCTGCAGCCGAGGAAGCTGCCCATCAGGTCTTTTCCGAAGTTAAATTCATTGGTAGCTTCCCAGGCCGACGGAGCGCCACCGATAATTGTCGGGCGCTTGATGCGCTGGGGATATTCACGAATATCCGGCTGCATGTTCCCGTAAATCTGGCGAAATCCGAAATCGTCCAGCAGCGCTTCATTGCTCTCGCCGGACCATCTTAATTGCCAAAACCAGTTGAAGATCAGGATATCCTTGGGAACCAGCTCTTTCACCTGCTTTGGGGTCATCGCGCCGGGCGAATAGTAAACCCAACCATCATGGGTGACGTGCTTCCTTAGCCCCTTGCCACGCACACGTTCCAGCAGGTAGTCACCCCAGATCGCCATATTAATGTTCCTGTTTGCCAGGTACTCATGGATCTTGATAAGGTCGTGGCCATAAACTTCACCGGGATCTTTCGACTTGCAGCAGGGGCACAGACCAAAAGGCGCGAACCATTCGTCATGGCAGGCGTGAACCATTCCGGGTTTCACCACTTCGATGAATTCATCCATCACCTCGAACAGCAGCTTGTAGCTTTTCGGGTTTGACGCGCAATAGGTGTCCGGCCACTTGTCGCCTGGAACTTCCGACAAATCCTTGTGCTTGGTCAGTAGATAAAAGCTATGCGTCAGTGAGGGGATGGCAGGAATTACCTCAATCTCGTGCTGCTCACACCATTGCACCAGATCTGCAACTTCAGCCTTTTCTAAAAACCCTCCATCGCCACAGTCCTGGTGGGAGGAATTCTGGTCGCGGCCGTGCAAGGGGCCCGGCGGATAGTTAAACCGGCTGTAGTTGGTGTCGCGCGTGAATTCGACCCATCCTTCGTTCAACTCCGGATGGCTGTCGAATCGCATGCAGGCGTTCATTTCCATCATGAGCTTGTTGAATTTATACTGGGCCATCACGTCGCTAACAAACCGCTTGAACATCGGGATGTTGTCGCGGCCGGGCAGATAAAGATAGACGCCACGAAAGTGTTTGTCTGGCCAGTCCCGCACCTGGACGCCCCGGATCTGGAGTTTGTCATCCTCTTTCCGGATGAGCTGTCGGAGTGACTGCAATCCGTAGAAGGCTCCCCGATCGTCCGATCCGGCAACTACAACGGCGTCGTTGCCTACCTGGAGGAAATATCCCTCCGGCCCGGGATTCCGGGCTGAGATATCTGGACGATGCTGGCGGCAATATCGCTGTACGAGCGGATTGTCGATCGACCCCATTAAAATGAAGTGGTCGCCTTCCGGCAGCGTACTTACCTGCAGAACTCTGGGCGTAATTCCATATCGATTGCTTAATTCGTCAGTCAGGAAGCGGGACAGTCGGCGGTCGTTTTTGGAAGCCGCTTTAGGAAGTATGATCGTGGTTTCTTCGTTCACAAGAAAACGGTCGGGCAGCTCCTCCATCTCGTGCGGTTTTGGGAATATCCCGACCGGCGCGGGCGGCAGGACGAGTTTGCCACTTTGAAATTGCCCTTCAGGTATTTCGGCACTACCGCTGGGTCTTCCGGTGCCAGGAAACACCGAAGTAGCCAGCAGCGATCCGGTGGTCCAGCCCAGGAACGAGCGTCGATCAACTTTGTGTGACATCGGGATTGTTTTCTTCAACGGATTCTCGCCTCCATGAATATTCATGACGGTATCGAGCCAAGGATTCAGAGCTTACGCTCAGAATAGAGATGGGGATTGACGACCTCATGTCGAGTGCCGACGCAGGTCAGAGATGCTCGTAACAAAACCATTGATCTGATTCGCCAGGAGTTGCACGTTACCGGCCTGAGGTCCGATCCTAATCCCGATCCGCTTCAGGGGTTGCCGGGTTTCCAGGATGTCATTGCGAGAAATCACGATCGCGTTCGCGATGCCCTCCACATCCACCCCGACGCCGTTTTCCGAACCGCTGTCAATGATTTGGTTTTTCTCTATACGGTTGCGATCCGGGGAGTATGCGCGGCCTCCATCGACCTTTTGGAAAATAACCCCCGCTTCTCCACTGCGACGAATTTCATTGTTACGAACGACGTTGTCGGTGTCTTTTTGACCGAGCCGAACACCGTAGCTCTGGCTGTCCACGATGATGTTGTTTTCCACCAGACCGTACCTGACACCCCAGCAGAAGTAAAAGCCGATATAGTTGTTCTCCAGTC
>JASHTR010000379.1 GCA_030040455.1 Terriglobia bacterium
AAGCGGTTGAAAAATGGGGGATAGGACGTGGCGCCTGGCTTGCTCTTTGCCGGCTCATGCGGTGTCATCCCTTCGGCGGCCGCGGCTACGATCCAATACCTTAGAGCGTGTGTGGTAACTTCGGTTGGTGCAGCGATGTTCCTCGCGTTGCTCAGGACAGGCTCCCATCGCCGTCGGTTTCGCCGGTGGGGGACGCCGGTGGAACAAAGCGGATTTTGAATGGACTTAGATACTGAAAAGCGGGTGTTCATCGCCTTCATTCTGATGTTCGGAGTGTTTCTGCTGTGGCGCGCGTTTTTCTGGCAGCCCCCACCTCCACGGCCGCCAGGGCAGCCCAAGGCGCAAACGCAAACTGCTGTGGTCGCTCATGTCCCTCCATCCCAGGTGGCCGCCGCAATTCCAAAGGCGCCCCCGCCGGTGGCGCTTCCCGTCGTTCAGGGTACCAAGGCCGAGGACGTCACCATTCAGAACAGCTTCTATCGTGTGACCTTCTCCACCCGGGGCGCCATCGCCGAAAGCTGGATTTTGCGGAAGTACAAGGACGCGAAGAACAAGCCGCTGGATGTGGTGAACCAAAGCGCCTGCGCGCAACTCGGCTATCCGCTGAGCTTGGAAATGCAGGACGCCTCGCTCGCAGCGAAGCTCAACTCAGCAATCTACGCCGTCCAACCTTCGGGGACGAACCTTGCAGCCCCCGAGGAGGTTACTTTCACTTACAGTGATGGGAAAGACCGCGTGCGCAAGGAGTTTTCCTTCGGCGCAGGTTACGAAATCAAGGTGAAGGTAAGTGTCTTTGACGGCGAGCACAATCTTCCGGTCGCTGTGAAGTGGCCCGGTGGAATGGGCGATCAATCCTTATCCGCTTCTTCCATGCGTAAGTACAGCAAAGCATTTTACGATCAAGGGGATGGCATCGAGACAGTCGCCGAGAAAAAAGTGGATGAGAGCCGGATGATCTCCGGCCCTCTCACCTCGGCCGGCCTCGAGGATCTATATTTTGCAGGCGTTTTTTTTCCCACTTCTTCCGAGGATGTTTTTTACTTCCGACCCGAAAGTTGGACGCCAACGGATGCGAAAGACAAAAAGCCAACCCTCTCTCTCACCGCCGTCCTGGCAACGCCCGAGGCCGGGCCGCTTTCCTTTCGGCTTTTCATCGCGCCCAAAGTGCTGGACGTGCTGAAAGCAGAAAGTCCAGCACTTGAGAAGCTGGTGGATTTTGGTATCTTCAGCGTGCTGGCCAAGCCGACTTTCCTGGGGATGCTATGGATCTACAACCACACTGTGCCCAACTGGGGCTGGGCCATCGTGATTCTGACCGTCCTCATCAATATGGCCTTCTTCCCATTAAAGCTGAAAAGCATCCGCTCCGCGCAGGCCATGCAGAAAGTGGCGCCCATCATCAAAGAAATTCAGGATCGGGCCAAGCAGTACAAATTCAACGATCCCCGCAAGCAGCGGATCAACCAGGAAGTAATGAAGGTGTACCAGGAACATGGGGTCAATCCGCTCGGCGGCTGCCTGCCGATGGTCGTGCAATTGCCCATCATTTACGCTTTCTATGAGGTGCTTGAATCGAGCATCGCCATGCGCCACGCCCCGTGGATCTGGTGGATCAAAGATCTTTCCGTTCCGGATCCGCTTTATATTCTGCCCAGCCTCGCCATCGTTCTCTCATTTATCATGCAGAAGATGACGCCGATGCCGTCCGTTGATCCTGCGCAGCAGCGGATGATGATGATGGCGCCGCTGTTTGTGGGCTTCATCTTTTTCTATGAGGCCGCAGGGCTGACGCTCTATTATTTTGTGTACTGTCTGGTTGCCGTTCTCCAACAGCTTGCAATCAACCGCATGGCGCCACCGCAACAGCCCGCGGCGCCGGTGGCCGCTTCCGGTCGCGCCCCAGCGCCAAGCCAGCGGAAAACGGTGGTGGTGAAAAATTAACAGCCTGTTGAAAAAGTGTTCCAGCCCTGTCATTCTGAGCGCAGCGAAGAATCTCAGTATTTGAAGAACCGAGCAAATGCAAGGATTCTTCGTTGGCCCGCCCAGCGGGAGTCCTCAGAATGACATGCAGGTGAGTTTCTCAACCCATTGTGAGACGGTAATGGAAGCGCGAATGTCCGAAGCGATTCAGCAGGATGCCAGGGGGGTAGAAAACCACCTTCGCCGGATCGAAGCCCTGCTCGAAAGCATTTTTCGGCTCGGACAGCTCGATCTGAAAGTTTCAGTCCGCCGCGCGGCGCCGGGCGATGCTCCGATGGAAGGCGCCGAATGGCTGGTGGACTTTACGGGAAGCGACGCCAGTCTCCTGCTCGAAGCTCACGCTGAATTGCTTGATGCTCTCGCCTATATCGCCTCCAAGTCGGCCCGACTGGAGGAAGACCTTTATCGAAAGATTGTCTTTGACTCTAACAACTACCGCAAGACGCGGGCGGAAGAGCTCAAGCTGATGGCGCGCATGGCTGCAGAGCGCGTGGTGGAGTCCGGTGAGCCGTTCGCCTTGGGATCAATGAACCCCGCCGAGCGGCGCATTGTGCATCTGGCTTTGCAGGATCAACCTCAAGTGCATACGGAAAGCCAGGGCATGGGAGCCCAACGGCAGGTAGTAATCTTGCCTGTGTCCAATCCCAAGCGTTTATAAGGTCTTTCCTTCCGAAGACGTGAACAAATTCGAGTCCATCGCGCCGGACGCTTCACCGGTCATTCTGAGGAGTCCCGCTGGGCGGGACGACGAAGAATCGCTGTGTTTGCTTGTTCTTACAAATACGGAGATGCTTCGCTGCGCTCAGCATGGCTGTCGCCGCTGATTTTTTGACACCTCCTCTATCCTGGCTGGGTGAGGTTCCCTCCTATGATTCCCGAAGATACGATTGTGGCCATTTCC
>JASHTR010000380.1 GCA_030040455.1 Terriglobia bacterium
TAATTCCATTGGGTAGCAAGGCCCCCAAGTTCCGGCGCGGGCGTGATATCCTCGTACGGAAGGCCGAGCATAAGGTCCGCGGGGGCGGAACCGGAAAGCTGTCCGTTAAAGATAAATTCACCTTGGGCTTCGTTCACTGCCGCACGTCCCGTCCGGCGTTTCATAAAATCTAATCCCATAATGATGCTGTGGCGTCCGTGAATATCGTTCAACTGGTCGGCCGTCTCCCAGGTTTCGTCGCTTTGGAACCAGTTGGTACTCCCGTTGCCGATTGACATGTAGCCGCTGGTAGAAACGATAGGCGGTCCGGGGTTGACGGGGTCATACGCGAATCCCGGGATATTAATAGTTTGGTTGATCGCATCGAGCGTTGGGTTGTTATAAAAATAATTCTCCAAATATATTGCCAGCTCGTTAACCCCAAATCGAAAGTCATTCACCAGCGTAGGTTTGAAGATTTGGCTATAACCCAACACGATATTGGTGGTATGCCGCGGGGTTAATGTTCCTCCGGTTGGATTGGTGGTGCCGATGTTCAGCGTATCCATTTCACCAGCGCCACGGAGGAAAATGCGCGCCTTCTCGCCAATATTTTGATCCACCCGGTCTATCGTCTGATCCGACGTTTCGTTGTTTGCCACCGAGGCTAAATAATTGTCCGAGAGCCCGGGCAGGTTGGGCGTGGGCATGAATTTCAGCAAAAACATTGTCTGGGGCGTAATGGCAGCGCTCGGAATCGTGTTGCCGGCAAGGACAGGGTCGCCGGGGAGAAGGGGATCGTGAATGGGGGTTGAGATTTGAGAGAAATTACCGCTGCGCATATCGGTGGTCAGCACCGTGTCGTATTCCGGAGTGCTTTGAAGCTGGCGCAAACCTTCGTAGTCAAAAAAGACAAAGGTTTTGTCCTTCCCATCATAGACCTTTGGGATCATCACCGGACCGCCGAAGGTAGCTCCAAATTGGTTGAGGTGATAAGGCAGGGTGCTCACGGTGGGACTCTGGAAGAATTGCCGGGCATCAAGGGAGGTGTTGCGAACGAACTCAAAAGCCGAGCCGTGCAACTGGTTGGTTCCGCTCTTGGTGACCAGGTTCATGTGAACGCCCATGTAGTCGCCGTATTGGGCGCCGTAAGTGCCGGTTTGGATTTGGAACTCCTGGATGGCATCAACAGAGGGCTTGTACTGGGTGATGTTAACAAGGTTGTTCATCAGGCTGACGCCATCCAAGGTGACGTCGTTTTGAATTTCACGGGCTCCAGCGCCTTCGAAGTCTTCGCCCTCAGAGTTACTGGGACTTTTGGGTCCGAGGATGACGCCGGGAGTGGTGATCGCAAGTAAGAGTGGGTCACGACCGTTCAACGGGAGGTTATTGATCTGCTGGGTCTCGACGATTTGGCTGATGCTCGCGTCGTCGGTCTTAACCGCGGGTAGAGTTCCCGATACAGTCACCGCTTGCGAAACCTGGCCAAGCGGGAGCGTAAAGTCTGTGCGCACGGTCTGGTTGATCTCGACAAGTATTCCTGTGCGCGTCACCGTCTGAAAGCCTTTCGAAGAGGCCGTAATCGAGTACGTTCCAATATGGACGAAAGGAATGTTGTAGTCGCCATCAGCGTTGGTGGATACGGCATACTTATCGGCCGTCCCGACGTTCAGCGCGGTGACGTTCGCATTGGGAATAACCGCTCCGCTTGAATCCCTCACCGTACCGACCAGCGAAGTGACGGTTGAGAGTTGTGCGCTCGCCTGTAGAGCGAAAAAAGTGACACAGGCAAATAACCCCAACACCTTGGTCCTCTTCATGGTTCATCCTCCTGCGAGTTAAGGTTCTAAGGGTTACCGGTAATTGCTATAGTGTCCAGCACGACTGACATCCGGAATGGTCAGTCCCTCGTCGTCGGTGAGGATCTTACCGCCCTGGACGATCATAATCACGTGGCCGGCATCGAGCAGCTTGAGGTCTGCGACGGCTCCTTCCGCAAGCGCCGCCGGGGTTAGCTCATATCCTTCGGCCTCCACCACTACGCGCGCGTGCGCGGCTTTAAGACCGTGCCCGACCTGCGCCACGCGATTGCCAATAATCCCCACGTCTGCCTGCGAGCCATTGCCGATTGTCGCGTGCTTGAAAAGCAGGTCGTAGATGGTGGTGTCCTGGACCGCCGGGGGGCGCGGATTCTGCTCATAAACGATCTTGCCGGCACGGAGGGTCAACACGTTTTCGAGCCGCTTCGTTCCCAGGCGCTTCGCCGGCCACGAGTCCTTGAAAACGAACACACCGGTCTCTTCCTCTAACACGGCGATATCAGCGATGCGGCCCACGCCCAGCGTCCCAATCTCCGGATATCTCCCGATCTCCTTCGCGGGGTTCACCGTCGAGCGCACCAGCACCTGGTCGAAAGTCATGCCGAGCAGCATCAGTTTCGACATGACGTTGGGCATGTCGCACTGCTGGATGGCCAGGGACTCCCCGTGCAGGTCCGTGCTGATCGTATCGGGATAAAACCCTTGCGCGACCGCCGACGCCGCGACAGGCCACAGAAAGCTGCCCGCGCCGTGCCCGACGTCAAACAGCACTCCACGCCGGCGCGCAGCCCACATCCAGGGCTGGACCTTTCCAGTGAAGCGGCTAACCAGCTCGATCTGGCGGTCGTTGTACATGTGCGTGTGGATGTCCCCCGGCCGCAGGTGTACGAGCAGATCCTCGCGCGAGGACCGGCCGGAGTTGCTGAAGATATGAGAATCCACCATGACGGGCACGTGCGCCAGCCGCCCGGCCTCCACGGCTCGATCGATGGCTGTATAACCCGGCTTACCAAAGTGCGCGGTCTTAATCCCCACGATGACATCCCGGTTGTGCATAATCATGTCGGCGGTCTTCACGGGGTCCATATCGGTCGTATCGCTCTCGTAGGGTTCGCCAATCATCCCGTGGCCCACAATGTTCAGCAACACCAGGATTCGCACCTTCGAGTGCGCGATGACCGTCCGGCGAAACTCGGGGAAGGTTCTCCAGCCACTGCCTCCGGCGTCCACAATGGTGGTCGTCCCCGAAGGGAAAGCGTACTTATCCGCCGCAATGTGGTCTATAAGTCCGAACACGTGCCTGTGCAAATCGACAAGCCCGGGCACGACGTAGAGGTTCGACACATCCACTACCTTGCGCGCGTTCGATGCCGGAATATGGGGTTGAACGGCGGCAATGCGATCGCCCTTCACCGCGACATCCATCCGAGCGTTGATCCCGTCGCCCGGGTCGACTACGTGCCCGCCGCGCAGTAACAGGTCGTATTGCTGCGCGCACGCCGGTACGGTGAAAAACGCTACAGCCAGGATGAGCCACAGAATCCTTGCATAATTTCTAATCCACATTTTGCCCTTTAGCGGCGCACTCCGCTTTTTCCCTCCACGCATTAAGCCAAGGAGCGCGGGGCGCCGACAACGAATTGTTTTGGAAAAATACCTGGCGATCTCCGGTTTAACATGGTCACTCAGCTCTCTGCAGCTAAAGTCCCAAAGCCTTACCGGCATACACTGCGGGCGATAATACTGTCTAAATTGGGCGCTGTCAAGCGCTTCATTTTGAACTGTTCATTTTGAAAAATAGGAAAAGGAATTCGGAAGGAAAAGCAGCAGCACGGCAATCAGGGCTTCCTCGCCTGCTGGCTCGTTCTGCCGCGCGGGCACAGACGATCCGAGTGGAAGCCGTGATCGGAGCGTAATGACCGCCGTAGAAACGATCACGCAGGCTTTCAGGGTGCACGGCGCCTGGCGGCAGAGGTCAGAGCTCATCGTGCGGGGCGGTGGCAAGCGGATAGACTTATCCTCGTGGTCGCGCACATCGCAAAAACACGATGTGTGCGCCACCCGCCGACCCTCCGCGCGGTATGTTCCCAAGCCGGCATCACACGGAATGAATTTCTGGAAGCTTACCGTAAGGTGGCCTAAAGGCAGTTGGCCGAGGCTACCGCTACGAATCCTGCTCGACACGTTTCCGCCGCAACAGAAATGCGGAAATATGAAGGGCCCGGAGACGAATCGAGGGCATGAATGTTTTTTACTCAGAGATGGTCAAAGTGCGTCTGGCACTTGTTCCCGAAGGTAAAGGAATTGATCGTGATCCCGGGGGCGGCGGGTTTCAGAGCGACGAGGTGGCTTCCAAAAGCTGGATTGCGAACGAGGTAGTACATGCGCGACTCACGAACCTCTATGAAGGAGTGGCCCTCCGCATCGAGCTGTACGTCCACCCCTTTATTCTCTCGCGTAAGATCTTTGCCGTCCTGAGTGATGTAAAGGCGTGAAGGACGGCCGCGCGCGACGTTCATTACGGAATAAAGCTCGCTTGCGTGGTAGCGCATCAGCAATTCTCCGCTGGCTGATCCTTTCTTCCCCCGGTAGGTCATTCCGCTCTTTCCGGTTTGCCACCTTCCAGCGAGCACAACGCTTCCATCCTCAACG
>JASHTR010000381.1 GCA_030040455.1 Terriglobia bacterium
GGGAGCGCGCGCGCGCCAGCTCTTCTCGCAATTCAGTCAAATATTCCGGCCCGGTTGAAGCAAAGTGAGGAGCCACAAACTCAAGGTTATGCACCTGGTAGCGGTCGGCAATGATCCGGGGAAAATCGAGCAGCGCCAGCGTGCCGCAAGGCAGATTGGAATTCAAGCTTCGGGTGGCCGGAAAGCAGTTGTGAAAGCTCCACGAGGAGATGCCAACGCGGATAAGCTTCCTCAGATCGTAGTATTGTGGCGCGTCTCCTTGCAATCTTTGCGATCTTTGGAGGGGTGCGGAAAGAACTCCCGCGCCGGTCATCCCGGCCATTTGGCCCAGAAAGTCGCGTCGTCTCATCGTCCTCCTCTGTTTTGACGAGTCGAAAGTTCAAAGTCAAAAGTTGAAGGTTCAAGGATATTGACCTTTTGACTTTTTCTTCGAAAGCTTTTTGACCTGACGCGCGAGCTCCGGCAAGCCCGAAAGATGCGCGTAGAGCTTACGAAATTCGGCGAAGGGGCGAGCCGGTGTTCCCCACACGATGCTCCCCTCCCGAATCACTTTTCCAGGCAGAATGCCTGCCTGGCCGCCGACGAGAACCCGGCTCTCAATCCGGGCATGCTCGCCAATCCCTGCCTGGCCTCCAATCACAACATAGTCGCCAATTTCCGTGCCGCCGGAAATCCCCGTCTGCGCCGCAATAATAGAATGGCGTCCGATGTGCACGTTGTGCGCAATTTGCACCAGGTTGTCGATCTTGGACCCCGCCCCGATCGTCGTGACGCCAAGGGACCCACGGTCCACGGTGGTGTTCGAGCCAATTTCAACGTCATCCTCAATGATGACGCCGCCGAGCTGCGGAAACTTGTGCTGGCGCCCTTCGGCCAAGACGTATCCGAAGCCATCGCTCCCGATGACAACTCCCGCATGGAGCACCACGTGATTCCCCAGCCGCGCGCCGCGATAGACAGCAACGTGCGGATAGAGGACACACCGCTCTCCTATTTGAACCTCTTCGCCGATGAAGACTCCGGCGGCAAGCTCCGTTCCTTCGCCTATGGAAGCACCGCGCTCAACGACGGCGTACGGTCCGACGCTGACGCCGGGCGCAAGGCGGGCTTCCGAAGAAATCAAAGCGGTCGGATGGATACCGGCGAGGGGCGGGAGCGCCGGTAAAATTGCCTTCGCTGCCTTGATGAAGGCCAGCTTTGGATGCGCCACGGCAATCACGGTGTGGCCGGGAAGAAAGGTACCTTCTGGAATGAGGATGCAGCCGGCGCGCGAGGAAACAACTCGTTCCAGCGCGTTTTTGGCCGAGACAAAAGCGAGATCGTCCGGCGTTGCGCTTTCAAGGCTCGCCACGCTTCGGACCTCCCGCTCAGCGTCCCCCTCGATCTTTCCGCCCACAAGCCGGGCCAATTCGCGGACTTTGATCATAGGATTCAGTAAACAGGCGGCTCACCCGGCGGGCGGGTCTTCCAGCGGCGGTGTACCCACAACCATTGCTCGGGGTAGCGCCGAACGTATCGCTCCAGAAGCTTTGCGTAGTGCGCCGTGTTCACCACAATTTCTTCCTCGGGGTCTTCCCGCGCGATCCATTCCACCGAATCAAAGCGGAGGCGGTACTTCCGCTGTTGTGGATCCCAAATCACAAGGCCGAGCGTCACCGGCGCTCCGGTCTTGCGCGCCACGCGCGCCGGGCCCGTGGTGGTGCATGCCGTGTGTCCGAAAAAATCCACAAAAACCCCCTCTGACGGGAGCATATTCTGATCCATCAGTATGCCCACCGCCTCATCCTGGCGCAGCGCTTTGAGCGCCTGCCGCGCGAAGTCCCCCTTCTCGATAGACCGTCCGCCGCTCAGACAGCGATAGCGGTCAACCAGGTGGTCGATCAGTGGGTTATCGAGGCGGCGCACCACAAAGTTCACGGGGTGGCCGTAGATGCCGTGCGCGAACGACCCCAGCTCCCAACTTCCGAAGTGCGCCGTGAGGAACAGCAGTCCCTTGCCTTGGCTCTGCGCGCTCAGGAAATTTTCGTAGCCGTCGTAGACGATAAGACGCTCGATGTTCTTCCGGTTCCATCGAGGAAAATGAGAGAAATCCGCCAGCATTCGCCCGAGGTTCTGAAAGCTTCGAAAAAGCACGCGGCAGCGCGCGCGGGAGGTCCACTCCGGATACGCCAACTGAAGGTTTCTGAGACCCACTCCGCGTAATCGAGGCCAGAGAGCAAAGCTGAGTGTGGCCAAAACGGCGCATAGGGCTCGCGCCACGCGATGCGGAAGCCATCCCAGCAATCCCAACAGGCTCCGCACTAGCCAGTATTCAGCGCGATGGCGAAGCGACACCGCGCGGGATGCCCGCACGTCCTTTGAGAGCGTCTTGCGAAGCGTGGCGGTGGTGGACCTCGGCAAACCCATAAGCCTTCATCTTACATGACCCGCTTCATTCGGGCGAATTCGGCCGGAGCGCTTGCCACGGTTAACTCGCAGTTTGCGTTAAGAGACAAACCAGGAGCTAAACGCCAAAGGACCCTCCTCGTTGTTGCCATTCGCTTTTTGCCCTCTGGTTTCTGGTTTGCCTTCTTGCTTCTCGTCTTGCTGTATACTGGCCAGAGAAGGCATCTTCTCCGGCGTGGGCGGACCCAGGGCATTGGCAGCAGAAATCGTTGACATCCGGCATTTTGATGCGAGCGACTTCGCGCCGCTGCTCGATGCAGAGTCTTCAGCCTGGAGGACAGCGCTACGTTGGGATTACACAGCAGCCGCCCGGCTGATTGCGTCCTGCCTTGCTGAAAAGCGTCTTAGCGGCTACGCCCTCATCGACGGGAAACGCATTCGTGGCTATTGTTTCTTTGTCTATGAGGGGGAAAAGGGACTCATTGGAAGCCTGTTCGTTGAGCCGGACGGGGCCGAAATGGCGCCTCTGTTGCTTGAGCACGCGATCGAAACCCTCAAGGCAACACCCGGTTTGCGCCGCGTAGAAGCCCAGCTCCCCCACTATTCCTTCAGCACGCTCAACCCCTGTTTTCGCCGCCATCAATTCCAAGGCTATTTCCGTCGATTTATGGCGAGGCGTCTCGGCAACGGTCAAAGCACCCCGCCGGTTTTTCCTTCCGCAAGGTCCAGAACCGACTTTGC
>JASHTR010000005.1 GCA_030040455.1 Terriglobia bacterium
CGGGGCAAGCCGCGTTTCCCGCGATCGCCAACACTAATGCGGGCGTGGGCACGCTTTATGCGTGGTACTACGACGTGAACGACGCGAACGGTCAGGTGACGATCTTCACCGCTTACTGGGACGGCTCGAACGAGACCAACACGACCGATGGCCTGGTGAAAGTCTATGCCATCTGCCAGCGATCGAGCCAGACCCTGCCGACGGGCGTGGGCGGCGACTGAAAAAAAGCACTCAGCCGTCAGCTTTCAGCTAAAGCTTTGGCTGACTGCTGATAGCTGAATGCTGAACGCTGACGGCGTGAGCGACTGAAAAGGAGCGAAGAAATGGCAATTGTCAGAACCGTTCTGCCGCGTAAAGGGCTCATCCAGTCGCAGCACGGCTTGACCGGCTACGAAGCCGATCAGGACGCGAACTGGGCGCTTCTGGACGCGAATGTCACGTTCACGAGCGACCTTGAGGAGGCAGCAAACCAAAGCGCGAATAAAGTGCTCGCTGGGCCTGCGAGCGGCGCTGCCGCCGTGCCCAGCTTTCGCTCGCTCGTGGCTGCTGATCTGCCGGTTGCAGCGCTATTGCAACAAACGCTCGCGGCAGCGCTCGGCATCAACGGCGTTGCGAGCGGATTCACGCTCGGCACCGGCACGAACCTTACCCCGTCGCTTACAGCGGGCGTTTTGTTTGCGCAGGGCGCAATCTATGCGCCGGCGGCAGCACCGGGTATTCCGGCCGCTCCGGCAAGCAGGACGAGCTATTTGTTTTACAACTCAACAACGGGATTTTACTGGCAGGCGAGCGCAGCAGGAGCGACGCCCGGCGACGCGCTTATTGGACAGGTGGTGACGAGCTCTAGCGCTGTCACTGCCGTGACCCAGGCAACAAAGATCATGGGACGTGTCGCGCTCGCGCCCGCCGTGGCAGGCGCGTCTGGCGCCGCAGGTAACTTCACGGTGCAGCATTTCCTGGGCAGAGCGCCGATCGGCGTGGTGATTCAGCTGAGTTCGAACGTCGCGATTTGGTTTCAGTCGCCCGGCTACGACGCGACGAATCTCTATCTGAGCGCCAGCGGCGCTGGTACGGGCGACGCGCTGGTGTGGTGAATTTCAGTTTGGGCTCGGGGTTGTGGCTCTGCATCACTCGCTGGTTATAAGAATTAATTTCAATTATCCACCAACGTTTTCCTCACTTCTTCAATCAGGAAATGTTTTTCACAAATTAGGCAATGGCGGGGTACTCATTCCAAGTATTCAAGCGAAATGTATATCAATATATATATGACTAATCAAGAAACCATGAGTGGTGTGGCGAAGCTCATGAAGCCGGAGGGCTGATTTGAACAATACGAGCGCCAAATCAATGTTTAGGAAGCGGGGCCTCCGTGGGTTTTCAGAGCATCTTGTACCCATTTCTACAAAGAAGCAAATATCGCTAAAGCGAATGGTTAGAGGGAATGCTGATGCAAAGTTTGGCATAGTGATTGCTCATGACATATTGGGTTCTCTGCATCGAAGGGGGTGCGGAGAACGCAATACGCAGAGTTATGGAGGGGGAGATGCCTCGACGGCATCACCGTGCCCGGCGTGTGCCGAGGCGCGCAGTTTATCGCTTCTATGTTCTTCTGGCGAGCATTGCCGTTTTAACTTTCGGCGTGGGCTGCTTCTTTTTCGGCTGTCCGCCCGAGCAACGGTTACACTCGCTTTGGACCACCATGCAAGCGGCGAGTGCTCGTTCTTTACGTCGGGCAGAGCAGAACGAGTCGTCGCACCTCATTTACCCCTACTCCATCGTAGCCGGGGGAGTACATAGCCCTGATGAGCTACGGGAGGCAATCGAGACTGACCCGGTTGCCGCCGCGCATTATGCAGGATTCAAGCTCGCAAAGGGGCATGTTATCCGGCTGCAACACGACACATACGCTTACGTATCTTTTCGAGTTGGTGACAACATTTACTGGACGTCGCACAAGGTGAGTCTGCGCAAGGGGGAAACTCTGCTGACCGATGGAGAAGGATACATCAGGACCCGCTGTGGCAATCGCCTATCACAAGAGGCGCGTCTTCCGACCTATCGTCACGAGCCTTCAGAGAGCGTCCTGAACACTCCCGAGAAGGAGTCCGAAACCGCGGTGGATCTTCCTCCGATTACATTCTTGCCGGAGCTTTCCCCAGGGCCCGACCGGACACCTGCCCCTGCCGGACCCATCTCCGACCAAGCGGTATACACGCCGCTAGGATACACTCCCTTCCTTCCGTTCTCTACGGTGCCGGGATGTACCCAGAAGAACTCTTCGAACAAAGATTGTGGCACCACGCAGGATTCGCCACCACCACCTCCGGTTGCTCCCACGCCTGAAAACAGCGCCTGGATATTATTTCTTTCCGGGGCGGCCATATTAGGGGGATACCGGATGGGGAAAAAAGCGATCACGCAACAGTGATCGAACCGCTCATCATTTCTTTTTTTTCTTCTGAGCCTGTTCAGCAGCGAGGAGGCCGAGCGCTTCCAGGTAATGATCCTTGTAAGAATCATCTGTGGGGTCGAGCCGCGTGGCCACACGAAACTGATCGAGGGCGGGCTGGATTTCTCCAAGCTTTTCGAGGGCATAGCCCAACCCATTATGGGCATCCGCGTCCGCAGGCTCGTGTCGAAGGGCTTCCAGAAGCTCAACCCGGGCGCTGTCCCAGTCTCGGATCATAAGAAACGTATTACCCAATTCGTGGTGCAAGTCCGGGTTATCGGGATCAAGCATTGCCGCCCGCCGCAGCATTTGAATCGCTTGAGGAAATTTCCCGTCCGAACGCAAATCGATGGCTTCACTCAATAGGCTTCGAAGCTCCTGGTTGTTTTCCAGCATCGCGACGGGCGAAGGCTCCCCTTTACTTCCCATCTCGGAAGCTGGCTGTAACTTGAGTTCAAGGGTATGGCCGGGATCCGGAGAAATAAAATGAGTGGATTCAGGCTGTCCCGGGCAATCGATGTGGACATAATGCTCGTTGGGAGCGACGTCGGAAATCATCAATGTACCTTGTGCGTCTGTAGTTCCTGCTGGGAGTCCATCAACGTCAACACGGCAGCCCGCCGCGCCGGTTTCAACGGCGATCTTGGCGAAATGCGAGCCATGCTTTCGGCGTGGAAACCCCAAGCCTATGCTGCTGGCTGCGACCAGGAGGATCAGGATGGCTAAGGGAACGCGGCGTGGCTTATTTCCGGTGACCACAGCGGCTCCATCTTAACACACCTATTCGTCGCCTGAGGACCGAAGAGACTGTGGCCGAGGGCCGTTATGTTATAGTCGTAAGCGAAGCACGGCGCGCGCTGTGGCAGGGCCGAGGCGATCTTGAACTTTGAACTCTCTGAAGAGCAAGAGGAAATCAAACGAACCGTCCGGGAGTTCGCCGTAAAGGAAATTCGTCCCCACGTGATGGAATGGGACGAAGCCCAGCACTTTCCCTTCGAAATCTTCCGCCAACTTGCCCAACTGGGGCTGCTGGGAGTCACAGTTCCCACGGAATACGGCGGCACGGGCTTGGGGTATGTGGAATACGCCACGATCATTGAGGAGCTGGGACGCGTTGATGGCTCAATTGCCCTGAGCGTGGCGGCTCACAATTCCCTCTGTGCGGGCCACATTGACGAAGCGGGAACGAAAGAGCAAAAGCGAAAATACCTGGCGCCACTGGCGCGTGGAGAAAAAATCGGCTGCTGGAGCCTGACGGAACCGCAAGCGGGCAGCGACGCGGGCGGGACGCGCACCACCGCCCGACTTGATGGAAACACATGGGTGCTGAACGGGTCAAAAACGTTTACCACCAACGGCACCTCAGCGGACATCTGCGTGGCCATGGCCGTGACGGATAAGACGGCGCACAAGCATGGCATCTCGGCATTTATCATCGAGCGAGGCACGCCGGGCTTTCGTTCAGGAAAAAAAGAAAACAAAATGGGCTTGAGGGCCAGCGACACTTCTGAAGTCATCTTTGAGAACTGTGGCATTCCCCGGGAAAACATTCTGGGTAAAGTGGGTGAGGGCTTTGTGGACAGCCTGAAGGTTCTGGACAAAGGAAGAATTTCAATTGCCGCTCTCGCGGTAGGCATGGCGCAGGGCGCTTTTGAAGCGAGCCTTGATTACGCGAAGCAACGACGCCAGTTCGGCAAGCCGATCGCTGAGTTCGAAGCGATCCAGTGGAAGCTGGCGGATATGGCAACTGAAATCGAAGCGGCAAGGCTGTTAACTCTTCGGGCGGCGGCGCACGCCGAAAGCGGGATGCGCGTCACGGAAGCAAGCGCGATGGCCAAGCTCCTTGCGAGTGAAACGGCGGTGAGAGTCGCCAACGAAGCCGTGCAAATCCACGGAGGTTACGGATATATCAAAGATTATCCCGTGGAGAAATACTATCGCGACGTAAAGCTCTGTACTATTGGCGAGGGTACCAGTGAGATTCAGCGCCTCGTCATTGCCCGGGAGCTGATGCGGGAGTCGTGAAACGAGCTTCATGGCCGATGAGATTGAAGAATGGACAGAAAAAGTGCGAGGGGGAGACCGGCGTGCGATTGCGCGAGCGCTTTCCGCAATCGAGAGGGGCGATGAGTCCTCGACGCGGCTCCTGAGAAATCTCTTTCTGGCGGGACGTCGGGCCGAAGTCATCGGCGTGACGGGCGCGCCCGGGGTAGGGAAAAGCACGCTGGTTGAGAAGCTCGCCCGCCTCTACCGCAGCCGCGGTGTCCGGGTGGGCATCCTCGCGGTGGA
The DNA here is from genome assembly GCA_030040455.1 of Terriglobia bacterium. Classification (GTDB taxonomy): domain Bacteria; phylum Acidobacteriota; class Terriglobia; order UBA7540; family UBA7540; genus RH2-MAG17b. Next base: position 4,742 of record JASHTR010000005.1, read on the forward strand.
TCCCACCAGCCCTTTCAGCGGGGGCGCGATCCTGGGAGACCGCATCCGAATGCAAAGCCTTTCGATCGACGAAGGTGTTTTTATTCGGAGCATGGCGACGCGCGGCCACCTTGGGGGGATGGCGGCAGCCGCGCAGGACGCGATCACCGTGCTGGAGGCGGCGGGTTGTGGTTTAGCGTTGGTTGAAACGGTTGGTGTAGGTCAGGACGAGGTTGAGGTTGCCGAGCTGGCGGACATCACGCTTCTCGTGCTGGTGCCCGGCATGGGCGACGACGTGCAGGCCTTCAAGGCTGGCGTGATGGAAATTGCGGATGTCTTTGCGATCAATAAGGCGGACCGTGAAGGCGCCGAGCGCACGGAGCAGGAAATCATCCGGATGCTTTCCGTGATGCCAAACCGCCCGGGCTGGCGTCCTCCGATCGTAAGAACGATTGCGACCACGGGCCAAGGCGTCGAGGACGTCCAGCGCCGGATTGAGGAGTTTCGCGCCTGGAGCGAGCGGAGCGCGCTTGGAGAACGCCGCGCCCGGGAGAAGTGGCGAGGACGGATTTTGCAATTGGTGCGGGAACGCATGCTGAGAAATATTGTGGAACCCGGCGTGGACGAAGCACGGCTGGAGAGCTGCTTGGAGCGGGTTTTGCGGCGGCAGGCCGATCCGCATACGCTGGCCGATGAACTCATCGGGAATCTATCCATCGGGTCACGGCATCATTAAGCTATTGAACCCATCACGCCATCTTATGCGACTTCATCACGTGGGCATCGCCGTGGAATCACTCAACGAAGCGATTCCTGTTTTTGAGAAGCTGTTGGGTACGGCACCCGCCGGGCAGGAGGCGGTGGAGAATCAGAAAGCTCGGGTTGCGGTATTCCGGGTAGGGGAAATCCGCATCGAGCTGATCGAAGCGACGGCCCCGGATTCTCCGGTGGCGAGATCCATTGCCAAGCGTGGGCCGGGGATCCATCACCTGGCATTCTCTGTTCCCAATCTCGAGCCATTGCTCGGCGAACTCGAGCAATCGGGCATCCGCCTTGTCGATCGCGCTCCGCGCTGCGGCGCAGGCGAAGAGCATATTGCTTTCCTTCATCCAAAGAGCACAGCGGGAGTGCTGATCGAGCTGGTCCAGGAAAAATGAAGACAGTATGAAACTCGGCCGCTTTAATATTCACCTCTTGAGCGATGGAACGTTTACGCTTGATGGCGGACAGATGTTTGGTGTCATCCCCAAGCCGCTATGGGAAAAGAAGCTGGAAGCCGACGCCCGCAACCGCGTTCGGCTGGCCCTGACCTGCCTGCTGGTTCAGACCGGAAAGCAGAACGTTCTGGTCGAGACCGGCGTGGGGGATAAATTTGACCCTAAACGCGCCGATATCTACGGCGTCGACCACTCGGCGGCGTCACTTCCTGCCGAGTTGAAAAAAGTTGGCGTGGCGACGGAAGACGTCGATGTGGTGATTAACACGCATCTGCATTTCGATCACTGCGGCTGGAATACATACCACGACGGGACGCGCCTGGTTCCCACTTTTCCACGTGCGCGCTATTTCGTCCAGCGTGGCGAGTGGGAGCACGCCTGCCGCCCCACGGAGCGGGACCGGGCAAGTTACATCGAGCAATTTTTCGGAGTGGCGGAGGAGCAGACGGAGTTCCTGGAGGGCGATGCCGAAGTGTTGCCCGGGATCAGCGTTGAGGTGTTGCCGGGACACACGCGGCACATGCAGGGAGTGCGGATCAGCTCGGAGGGGGCAGGGGCTTATTTCATCTCCGATCTCGTGCCGACCAAGGCTCATTTGCAGTATCCCTGGATCATGAGTTTCGACCTTTATCCGATGGAGACGCTGGAGAATAAAAAGCGCCTTCTCCCGCAGCTTGCCCGCGAGGAGACACTTGTGGTTTTCCCTCACGATGCCTCCACGCCCTGGGCACGCCTCGAAGAGCGCGACGGGAAGATCTCTGTGCTCCCGGATTCTTAATTTTGACAAGGACACATCCATTGACACAGGCGGAAATCGGCATTATCGGCGGCAGCGGCGTCTACGATATGGAGGGTCTCCGACGCAAGCGTGAAGCGCGCGTGGCAACGCCTTTCGGCCGGCCTTCGGACGCCTATGTGACCGGAGAACTGGAAGGGCGGCGCGTGGCTTTCCTGGCCCGGCATGGCCGCGGCCATCGGCTGTTGCCGTCGGAACTGAATTTTCGAGCCAATATCTATGGATTCAAGAAGCTGGGTGTTGAGCGCATCATTTCGCTTAGCGCCGTTGGCTCTCTCCGCGACGACTTCAAGCCGATGGAGATGGTCATTCCCGACCAGCTCTTCGACCGCACCACAAGGCGGATCTCCACTTTCTTTGGAAACGGGCTTGCCGCGCACGTCAGCTTCGCGGATCCTTTTTGTCCTTCCGTTCAGGCGGCGCTTGAAAAAGCGTGCGCGGACGTTGCCGTGAAGTTTCACCGGGGCGGAACGTATATCTGCATGGAAGGCCCCGCCTTTTCGACCAAGGCCGAATCAAATGCTTATCGCGCCTGGGGCATGGACGTTATCGGCATGACGAACCTCCAGGAGGCAAAACTCGCCCGCGAGGCTGAAATCTGTTATGCCACGCTGGCCATGGTGACGGACTACGATTGCTGGCACCCGGCCCACGATGCCGTCACGGTGGAGCAGATTTATGAGGTTCTTCTGCGCAACGCGGAGAACGCACGGAAGATTATCCGCCGGGCGGTTCAAGAGCTCCCTGGCGAACGCACGTGCAAGTGCGGTTCTGCTCTGGCACATGCTTTTATCACCGATCGCAGGCAAATACCCGCAGCAACGAAAAAGAAACTGGCGCTGCTGGTAGGAAAATATCTCAAAGGCAGCAGTCAGTGATGAGTGGTTAGTGACCAGCAAGGCGGCAACGGAATCACTGGTCACTAGAACTCGTTTCAAAACCCATTTCTGGTTATTTAGAATCAATAACTTAGACAGCCCAACCCGAGGTTTTGAAATAGCTTGTAACCACTCATCACTGCTTCTAAATGGGAGGGTTCTCGGATCATGTCGCTGTTGGTCGTGGGTTCAGTAGCATTTGACAATATCCGAACGCCTTATGGCGAAGCGGAGAGCATCGCCGGCGGTTCGGCCACGTACTTTTCCGTAACTGCAAGCTATTTTGCCCCAGTGAACGTGGTGGCGGTGGTCGGCGAAGATTTCGGCGAGAAGCAAATGCAAATTTTCCAAGGCCGCCCGATTGATACGCAAGGTCTCGAGAGGGCAAAAGGCCAAACCTTCCGCTGGCGCGGCGAATACAAGGGGGACATGAACGAAGCGCATACTCTCGAAACGCAGCTTAATGTGTTTCAGTCCTTCGCTCCCAAAATCCCCCCCTCCTATCTGAGTTCCGAGTTTGTTTTTCTCGGCAATATCGATCCCACGCTGCAACTCCACGTTCGCAAGCAGCTTCCCAAAGGGCGCCTGGTGGCGTGCGACACCATGAACTACTGGATCCAGGGAAAGCTGGACGATCTGAAGAAAACGCTTGCGACCGTTGATGTGCTGGTCATCAACGAAGGCGAGGCAAGGATGCTTTCCGGCACGGAAAACCTGCGGAGGGCGGCATCGACGATTCAAAGCTTTGGCCCCAGCACTCTCATCGTAAAGCGCGGCGAGCACGGAGCCTGCCTGTTTCGGGACAAGTCCATCTTCTTCGCCCCGGCGTTCCCCTTGGAGCAGGTGCACGACCCGACCGGCGCCGGAGACACGTTTGCCGGCGGCTTCATGGGCTACCTCGCAAAGTCAGGTGACCTCTCGGAAGCGGTGCTCCGCCGCGCGCTGGTTTATGGCTCCGTGATGGCCAGCTTTGCGGTGGAAGAATTCGGGCTTTCGCGCCTGCTCCGCGTTCAGCCGGAGGAGATTGAAACGCGGTTCAGGGAGTTTAAAGCAATGACGCACTTTGATGTCTGACCCCGATGCAGCCGCTGATCCCCTGATTTTCAGCATTTCTCGCCGGACAAAGGCCATTGTCTGGGCTGCGATCGTTGCCGCCGACCTGGCAAGCCTCGTCTTCTTCGAATCGCGCGGCCTGAGCAACCTTTACGGCGACGGCCTTGCCCACGTTGAGCGCGCGCGCAGGATTTTCGATTCGCTCACGCCCGGCTACGCTGAAATCGGCAGTGTGTGGCTCCCCTTGTTTCACCTTCTGGCTTCGCCACTGGCCATCAACAATACAATGTGGCGCACGGGCCTTGCCGGGAGCCTGATTTCCACTGCCGCCTTCGCCTTAGCCGCCGGGTTTCTCTTCCGTATTTCCTGTGAAATGAACCAGACCCGCGCAGCGGGGATGGTGACGCTGGCGGCTTTTCTTTTTTCTCTGAATCTGCTCTATGCCGCAACAACGCCCTTGACCGAGCCGTTGACCATCTTTTGGGCCGTGCTCGTCGTTTATGGCTTATTTCGGTTTCAACATTCAGGGAGCAGCCGAACGCTGGGATGGACCGCGCTGGCAGCGTTCTTCGGAACGCTTACGCGGTATGACGGCTGGTATTTATTGCCGTTTGCCGCGTTGTTTGTTTTGCTGTGCCGCCGTCGGGCGTGGGTAGAGCGAATCGGCCAGACGTTGCTCTTTTGCCTGATTGCCGGGGTGGGCCCGCTTCTGTGGCTCGCGCACGACGCTTACCGTTTTCACAATCCCTGGCAATTCTACGACGGCCCTTACTCGGCGAAGGCAATCTACGCCCATCAATTGGCTTCCACCGGTTTTCGTTACCCCACAGCGGGCAGCCTGTGGCTTTCCGCGCATTATTATCTGGAGGATTTGAAGCTGGTCTTCGGAGCGTGGCCCCTGGAGCTTGCGGCGCTCGGGTTCATTGCATGGATACTGTTGCAACCGTCACGCCGCCGCGCTGTCGCCCTCCTTTTTCTCGTCCCACTGCTTTTTTATCCGCAATCATTTGCCTATGGCAGCATCCCGCTCTATATCCCCACACTGTTTCCGCACACGTACTATAATCTCCGCTACGGCCTGGAGATGGCACCCGCCGTCTCCCTCTTCCCCGCGTTCCTGGTTTCTCCCGTTCTCTCGCCAAGCAGGCGTCGCCTCATTCTTCTCGCCCTCGGCGCGATTTTTGCCGCGCAGTCTATTGGGATGGGCCGGGCGGGCGCTCGCCAGTTGCCGCTGGTGCGCGAGGGGATTTTGAATACTCCCTGCAAATCACTCGCAGAGCAAGGCGCGATTCACTTTTTTGAGAAGCATTACGACGAGAGGATCGTGCTCGTAGCTTCAGGCGAGTGGCCGTGCCTCATGACGCAAGTCGGAATCCCTTACCACAAGACTCTCTCCCAAGCCAATCGAAAATATTGGCGCCAACTCCGCTTCGGCGCGAGCCGTTGGGTGGGATGGATCATTCGGAAACGCGGTGACGCAGTGGATATGCTCATGCGCTCTTTCCCCGATGCGTTTAGAGATTTTGAAATCGTGAAGCAGGAGCAGCTTCCGCATGGAATGGACCTGAAGATTTACCAGCGTAAGCCGTAGCGCAGCGTTCGCGGCTCAAACGTTGCGGCTTTTTCTCATCCGAAAAGACATTGAAACGCCGCAGGGGCAAAAGCGGGTCCTGCCCTGCGCTCTCTTGCTTGCAGCGAGCGTTACACCACCCCCACCGGCGACTCTTGCGGCTCGTAGGCGAGAATTGGCGCGAGCCAGCGCTCCACCGCTCGCAGGTCCATCCCCTTGCGGCGATGGTAGTCGAGCGCCTGGTCGCGGTCAATCTTTCCCACGGCGAAGTAGCGGGATTCGGGATGAGAAAAGTAAAGACCGCACACGGAGGCTGCCGGATACATCGCAAAACTCTCGGTGAGCTCGATGCCGGTAGCCTTCTCGGCCTGAAGCAAGTCAAAGAGCAGGCGTTTTTCGGTATGATCGGGACAGGCAGGGTAGCCCGGGGCCGGGCGGATGCCGCGATAGCGCTCGTGGATCATGTCGTCAAGGCTGAGGTTTTCATCCTTGCCATAGCCCCAGGCCTGGCGCGTCTTAAGGTGCATCAACTCCGCGAGCGCTTCGGCCAGCCGGTCTGCCAGCGCCTTGGCCATGATGGCGTTGTAGTCGTCGTGGTCCTTTTGAAATTCTTCAAGCACGGCTTCGATGTGAAGCCCAGCCGTCACGGCAAACGCGCCGAGATAATCCGCAAGCCCGGTTTCGCGGGGAGCGATAAAATCGGCGAGCGCGTGGTTGTAATAGCCTTTCGATTTTTCGTTCTGCTGGCGTAGCGTGTGGAAAGTGGTGAGGAGGGTCTCGCGCGACTCGTCGGCGTAAACCTCAATGTCGTCGCCCACGCTGTTCGCGGGGAAAAAGCCCGTCACGGCGCGAGCCGTGAGCAGCTTTTCATGGACGATTCTCTCTAAGAGCTTCTGGGCATCATCAAAGAGTTCGCGGGCTTCCTCTCCCACGCCGTCGGCTTCAAAAATCTTAGGATACGTTCCCCGCAGCTCCCAGGCATGAAAGAAAGGACTCCAATCGATATAAGGAACAATCTCTTCCAGCGGGACAGGAGCATCAATCCTCACACCGAGAAAAGAAGGCCGGGCGATCTCGGCGCTCTGCCAATTAAAGGGTGGCCTGTTCGCTCTCGCCTCTTCCAGGCTCAGCATCTTCTGGTCCGGCGGGCGATGAATCTGGCGCAGCTTTTCCTGTTCCCTTCGATTTTCCTCCACAAACGCGGCCCGCAGGCTCATGCTCTTCAGGTTGCCCACCACACCCACCGCGCGTGAAGCGTCTGCCACGTGGATAACCGGGCGGCTGTAGCCGGGAGCGATCTTCACTGCCGTGTGCAGCTTGCTCGTGGTTGCGCCTCCGATCAGCAAAGGGAGGGTGAAGCCCTGCCGCTCCATCTCTTTCGCCACGTGGATCATCTCATCGAGCGAGGGAGTGATCAGCCCGCTCAGGCCGATCATATCCGCCTTCACTTCGCGAGCAGTCTGAAGGATCTTTTCAGAGGGAACCATCACGCCGAGATCGATGATCTCGTAGTTGTTGCAGCCCAGCACCACGCCAACGATATTCTTGCCGATGTCGTGCACGTCGCCTTTAACGGTGGCCATCACGATGCGCGCTTCGGCCTGCCGCCCGCCGGAAGCCTGCTTTTCCGCTTCCATAAAAGGAAGCAGCCACGCGACCGCCTTCTTCATCACCCGCGCGCTTTTGACCACCTGGGGCAGGAACATTTTGCCCGCGCCGAAAAGGTCGCCCACCACGTTCATGCCGTCCATCAGCGGGCCTTCAATCACGCGCAGTGGCTTGCGGTATTTCTGCCGCGCTTCCTCGGTATCCGCCTCCACGTAATCCACCACGCCCCTCACCAGGGCGTGCTTGAGGCGTTCTTCCACTGAACCTTTGCGCCATTCTGCTTCTTCCGCCTCCACCCTGTCCTGCCGCTCAACCGAGTTTGCAAAAACCAGCAGGCGCTCGGTTGCGTCTGGCCGCCGGTTGAGCAAAACATCTTCCACAAGTTCGAGAAGGTCCTTGGGGACCTCTTCATAGACGGCGAGCTGCCCGGCGTTGACGATGCCCATGTCCATGCCCGCCTGAATGGCGTGGTAGAGGAACGCCGAGTGCATTGCTTCGCGGACAACGTTGTTACCCCTGAAGGAGAATGAGATATTGCTGATGCCGCCGCTGACTCTTGAGTAGGGCAACATCTCTTTGACCTGGCGCGTGGCTTCGATAAAGCTCACGGCGTAGTTGTTGTGCTCCTCAATTCCGGTGGCGACGGTGAAGATGTTGAGATCGAAAATAATATCCTCGGCCGGGACGCCGAGCTCCTCCGTAAGGATTTTGTAAGCGCGCGAACAGACGGCGACCTTGCGCTCGGTGGTATCCGCCTGGCCCGCCTCATCAAACGCCATCACCACCATGCCCGCTCCGTAGCGCCGGAGGAGCCGCGCGCGCTGCCGGAAAAGCTCTTCGCCTTCTTTGAGGCTGATGGAGTTGACGATGCTTTTTCCCTGAAGGCACTTCAGCCCGGCTTCAATCACCTCCCACTTCGAGCTATCCACCATGATGGGGATACGCGCGATATCCGGCTCCGAGGCGATATGGTTGAGAAAGGTGGTCATGGCTCGTTCGCCATCGAGCATTGCCTCGTCCATGTTCACGTCGAGAATCTGCGCTCCGCCTTCCACCTGTTGCCGCGCCACGCTGAGCGCTTCCTCATAGTTTCCCGCCTTAATGAGTTTTGCAAAGCGGGGCGACCCGGTCACATTGGTGCGCTCGCCGATATTTACGAAGTTCGAGTCGGGCCGCATGGCCAGCGGCTCAAGCCCGCTGAAACGGGTTACACGGTCGGGCTTGGCGGGGACGTGCGGCTCGAGCCCGCGGACCGCCTCCGCGATGGCCTTGATGTGGGCGGGAGTCGAGCCGCAGCAGCCGCCGACAATGTTCACCCAGCCATTCAGCACGAAATCGCGCAGGTCCGCGGCCATTTTCTCCGGCGTCTCATCGAAGCCGCCAAAGGCATTGGGCAGCCCGGCGTTCGGATAGCAACTGATGCAGGCCGTAGCGATTTGCGAAAGCTCCTCAATGTAGGGCCGCATCTGTGGGGCACCGAGTGCGCAGTTGATGCCCACGCTCACGAGCTTCATGTGCGAAACGGAGATCCAGAAGGCCTCGACCGTTTGCCCCGAAAGCGTGCGACCACTCTTATCAAC
>JASHTR010000382.1 GCA_030040455.1 Terriglobia bacterium
GCGGGCCTTGAAGGCCCCAAACTTCAAAAATGGGTTATGCAGTTGGCGGAGCAGCATTCGGACGCCATGGAATGGCTCGTCCGCGCGGGCGTCCTGGCGAGCGCCGCGCAAAAAACCCTCCGGCAGCGCGCGTTTCAGCAGCTCGCGGCCGGATCGGCGGACGGCAGCCGCGCGGCTTTCCTCCAGACTTTGCTCAAAACGAGCCGGAAGAGCGAAGAGGCCAGCGACGTAGAGCCTCCTAAGGATTCCAGGGCGCTGCAGATTGCGGGTCTGTTGAAGTGGGCGGGGGATGGAAATCGCAATGGCGGGGCGGAAAAATTCCTGCCCATCCTCGATTACCTGATCCAGGTGCAATGCAGGCCCGATCGCTTGCAGGAAGTGATGGAGCAGAAGGAAGTGCGCCATTTCATCCTGAACGCCAAGCAGCACGAAAAGGAAGCGATGATCGTGGCGCAGGCGGGAAGCATCGGCGCGATCACGGTTTCCACCAACATGGCCGGCCGCGGCACCGACATCCTTCTGGGCGGTAACCCGGAATTCATCGCGCGCGAGGAGTTCCGCAAATCACCCGAAAAGTACCGGCAGCAGGGGGTCGATCCGGAACCGCCGGAACTGCCCGCTTCCGGAGCGGGGGAGGAAATCTTCGCCGCTTACGCCGAAGCCTACAACCGCTGGAAGGAAAATTGGGCAGAGTTCGTAGGCAGGTATAAAACCGCCACGGACCAGGAGCATGACCGCGTGGTGGCGATGGGCGGCCTCCATATCCTGGGCACGGAGCGCCACGAGGCGCGGCGCATCGATAACCAGTTGCGCGGGCGCGCGGGTCGCCAGGGTGATCCCGGCTCCTCCCGCTTTTATCTGTCGCTCGAAGACGACCTGCTACGCATCTTCGCTGGCGAGCGCATTTCCAAGATCATGCACCGCCTGGGGATGGAAGAGGGCGTCCCCATCGAATCCCGGCTCATCACCAAACGCATCCAGGCGGCACAAAAGACCGTCGAATCTCAGAATTTCGATTCCCGCAAACACCTGCTCGAATACGACGATGTGATGAACAAGCAGCGGGAAACCATCTACGGTCGCCGCCGGGACCTGCTGGAAGGGAAAGACCAGAAAGAAGAAGCGCTCGAAGCGGCGGACCGCGTGGTGGACTGGCTGGTCGAGAACTTTTGCCCGAAAGCCCACCCGGACGAATGGAAAGTGGACGCGCTCAAGACGGAGTTCTGGAACCGTTTCGGCGTTGACCTTCGCAAGCGCGAAGTGCATCTCGATGCAAAGACCATTGAGGCGGACACCGAAGACCTTCGCGACGTTGTCCACGAGCGGTATGAAGAGCGGGAGCGCATGTGGGGCTCGGAGCGGATGCGCACCCACGAGCGCATGATCATGCTTCAGGTGGTGGACGCGCAGTGGAAAGACCACTTGCTCGCCATGGACCACCTCAAGGAAGGGATCGGACTGCGCGGCTACGGCCAGCGCGACCCGCTCGTCGAGTACAAGCGCGAGTCCTACGATATGTTTGAAGCGCTGATGGACCGCATTGAGGATGAATCGTTGCGGTATCTCTTCCTCCTGCGAACCCCCGAAGAGGAAGAAGCCATGATCCGCGAATACCAGCAGCGCAAGCGGCGGGAACAGGCGGAAATGCGGATGGTCGGCGCGGGCGCGGTGGAAAGGCCCAAGCAGGTGATCCGCCGCAGCGAAAAAATCGGCCGCAACGACCCGTGCCCGTGTGGCAGCGGCAAGAAATATAAGAAATGTCACGGCGCCGCGGCACCACCTGCCGAAACCCCGCCACCAGCGCAGAGCGAACGCCCGTCACCGGCGGCGTGAGATGACATCACCCTCGAAAGCAGCCGCATTCTGGACTTTCTTAACCCCCTCCTTTACTTCGTGATCCCGGACAACTCGAACCCGGACTTCAAACCCTCCGCACGAAAGTTTCTGGGACGAGCGGATGCGGTGCTGCCGGTGCGCTAAGCCAACGCGCCGATCCCCTGGCAATGCATTGATGCCCGGCAAACTGCCCGGAAACCGGCATTTTCCGCCCCCCTCTGCACTACGCGAACCCGAACTTGCCCGGTTTTGTCCGGCAGAAGCTGTCTTCGTGAGGCCTGTGACCGAAAAAACGCAAGACGAACGCTGCGCTACAATCCCCTTCACGACTTGGAAAGATTTTGAGCCGCGGCGAGGTGGAAAAACGAATCCGGCGCTCGAAGGGCCCGCGCCGATTTTTCTTACAGAATGAAAATAAATTTCTATTGACAAAAGGTAAACCTTTTGATAGCTTCCCTTCCCAAGTTGGATTTGGAGGGTAGCCATGAAGGGAGCAACGCATGGCTGCTGCTTCTTATGAAGAGGAGGGTCCTCTTGCAGACTCTTGCGATTCCGGCCCTCTTGGATAGACGGGAGTGCCTCAGTGCGATTCCGCATTCTTCGCGGATTGCGCGGGTGGACACGGTCTACTCGAAAACTCCTGAAGCCGCCCCCTGGCGACCCCATGGGACTTGGATAAGGGTCCACGCCGATTCCGGCCACGCGGGCCCGGGTGAAACCTACCCCCGAATTGAGACGGAAGCCGCCGTAGTGCATTCCGTCTGCACGCCGTTCCTGCGGGGACATGACCCGCGCGACATCAACCGCATTAAAGCCGCTCTTATCCGGCCTTTTGACGGCTCCGCCCTTCTCTACGAACATTCATTCTTTTCGCCCCAGCGGCTTTCTCGATCTTTGGCGTTAACCGTTGCAGCGGGTCCAGTTTCATGAAAAAGAGGTTTTATAGAATAGAACGGAGGTAACAATCATGAGGCCTAAATTAGGTTTGTTGATGTTGGCGCTAGTCGTGGGGCTGGCGTCGGCACTACTTGTTTTTGGGCAGGTCATCACCGGAACCATTTCGGGGACGGTGGTAGACAAGAGCGGAGCCGTGGTGCCGAACGCCCGAGTGACGGTCACTAACACGGAGAAGGGCACGTCAGTCGTTTATGCGACGAACGCAAGAGGTTATTACACTGCTCCTTTTCTGATTCCTGGCACGTATCAGGTCTCCGTGGAAAAGGCGGGTTTCCAAAATGCCGTGCGCTCGGGGTTCGTACTGCAAGTGGACCAATATCAGACAGCGAACTTTACGCTGTCCGTCGGCCGCGTTACACAGACGGTGAGGGTAACGGCCGCGCCGCCCCTGGTCGAATCACAAACCTCTTCGTTGGGGCAGGTGATCGCCCGGACGCCGGTGGAGGAGCTCCCCCTGAACGGGCGGAACTTCGCGCAGCTCGTCTGGCTGGCTCCCGGAGTCACTTCTGGGGTGGAGGGTGAAAATCTTTCCGGAAACAGCACCTACAACCCTCGCGCCGCCTCGGATTTCAATGCCTATGGAAGCACCGAGTACGGGAATGCGTGGCTGGTGGATGGCATCGTCGATAACGAGTACACGTTCAACACGGTCATCGTGCAGCCGTCTGTAGAGTCCATTGAGGAATTCAAGGTGCTGAGCGGAAACTATGAGGCCGAGTATGGGCGCGGCGCCGCCGTCGTGACAACCTCCACCCGGTCTGGAACCAATCAGTGGCACGGCTCCGCCATGGATTATCTCCGCAACACCGCCTTAAACGCTCGGAATTACTTCGCGGCTCCAACCGCGGCGAAGCCACCTTTTATTCGCAACCAATTCGAAGCCACTTTGGGAGGACCGGTGATCATCCCGAAGATTTACAATGGCCACGACAAAACTTTTATGTTTCTGGATTATTTCGGCGAGCGCCAGATTGAAGGCGAGTCCTACGTCAGCTCGGTGCCTACTATGGCAGTGAGGAGCGGGGACTTCAGCAACTACACGAGCAACGGCCAGCTCATCCCGATCTACAATCCGCTTACCGGAACAGAAAATGCGGCCGGACAGGTGGTTCGGCAGCAGTTTACTGGGAACGTCATTCCGACAGACCTCATCAACCCGGTTGGCGCGAGGGTAGCCAGCATTTATCCCTTGCC
>JASHTR010000383.1 GCA_030040455.1 Terriglobia bacterium
GGCGAGAGGCGCGAGCAAAGGATTCATCCGCTTTCGGTCCGAGTGCGAGTTGTCGCTTGCGCCTCATCAAGCAGCGGGGAAAGACGGGCAAGAACCCTTCGCGTCGCGCCGGACTCCTCTTCCACAACCCGCTGCGCAGCATCCCCCATCGCCTGACAGCAGTTTCGATCTCCGAGCAGGCTTAGTATGGCTTTGGCCATTTCTTCCCAATCCCGTACCTGGATGGCCGCGTTCGCCGCAAGAAGGATTCGCGCGGTATCCCGAAAGTTCTCCATGTGCGGCCCGAACACAACCGGCTTGCCGCATTGCGCAGGCTCAACCGGATTGTGTCCTCCCGCCGGCGTCAAGCTGCCGCCCATGATCACCACGTCGGCCACTTCAAAAACGCCGGCAAGCTCCCCAATGGTGTCGAGCATCAGAATTTCGGGCGTCGTGAGCTGGGGAAGCAGCTCCGGCTTGCCGACTCCGAGGGCCGTCCTGCGAATAAATCCGATGCCTGTGCTCGCAAGAAGTTTTGATACCGGATCGAAGCGCGGAGGATGACGCGGCGCGATAATCAACAGCGCCCGCGGATAATGCGAGTGGATCACGTTCCAAATTTTCAGCACTAGTTCCTCTTCGCCGGGCATGGTGCTTGCGACAACAAGAACCGGCGCGCGCGGGATCGCAGCGAGAGCTGCTTTCAGTAACAGCGCGAAGTTGCGGTTCCGGGGCGGTGGTGTGTCAAACTTTAGGTTGCCCATCGTCTCGACGCGCTCAGGGCGTGCGCCGATCTCGATGAATCGCCGGGCATCGAGCGGGGTTTGGGCAAAAATCCAATCTACGTTTTCAAGCACCCGCCGCATGAAAAGGCGAAAGATGCGATATCCGTGAAAGGACCGGTCGGAGAGGCGGGCGTTCACCAGCACCACCACCGTTCCCGATTCGTGCGCCGCGCGCAGCAGATTGGGCCATAATTCCGTCTCAACGATCAGAAGAAGTTTTGGACGCAGGCGCCGCAATGCTCGCCGAACTGTCCGGCTCCAGTCGAGCGGGAGATAGAAACGTCCTGCCACCTCCGGCAACCGCTTTTCCCCCGCCTCGCGCCCCGTGGGTGTAATGTGGCTCAGGTAGATTCTCCGGCCGGGATCGAGCCGCTGGAGCTCTTGCACCAGTCCGGATACCGCGAGCGTTTCCCCTACCGAGACGGCGTGGATCCAAATGACGCCATGGGGCAACGTTTGAAAATCCAGATGTCCTAACCGCTCGCGAAGCGAGCTTCTCAGAAAGGCGCTTCCCCGATAACGCCAGATATAATAGGGTGCCATCAGCAGAACACCCAGCGTAAAAAGCAAGCTATAGACGAAGAACATGGCAGGGAAGGCTACGCTACAAAGCGGATCCTTCCGAAGCGGGTCGGAACATGGAAGTTGGGTCTCCGGCTGAGTGTCGGGCTCCAGGTCAGCAGGCGCCGCTGGGAATCCCCACCAGCACCATCGGCGCGGAAAAAGTTGATGCGCCACACAGCGCCGGAGCGGAGCGTCACGCCCCTCCCTGCGACCGCCTCCACCGGAATGCGCATCTCGCAAGTCCAGATGTGTTTGCCGGCATCAACTTTGGTCGAGTGTTGATAGCCTGAATTCCAGGAGGCGCTGCCATGGTATTGACCTTGGGCACTCAAATTGATTTCCAGGTCGACCCACAAGTTATTGGGCGACACCTCAAATTCATAGTAATGGTTCACATCCTTCGGGTGGGGATTCAGAAAAACCTCAACCACGTCGCGATTCCACAACCCCATCGTATCCCGCGCCGGGTCACCATCCTTAAAGATGTTCAGCGTCGTATACCGGCACGCATAGCCTAGATAGAACTGTTTCGGCGTCCACAGGCTTGCCACCTGTGTCTCTGCCTGAGGATATCGGCGCTTCCCTGCCCAGTCGTGATCGAACTTGACCCACTTTGCCTTCTTCCAAATCGTTTTTCCGAGATTGCCATCCGGCGTGAAATCGCGCTGTGTGCGTCGGGAATCCGTAACCAGATCGCTCGTGTAAGGATTTGCAATTTGCATGTTCCACTCCCTGCCCTCGCTCTCAACCTACGCCGGTTCAAGCCCTTTGGTCAAGCCAAACCGGCGATAAGATCCTCCCTCGCGGCTAGCGCTTAATCGAGACGACTTGACCTTTGTACCCAAGGCGGATACCGCTTTCAGTAACATGGAAGGTGACCCGATCTCCATCCTTCGCGGCAGGAAAGAATATGTGGAACTTCTGCTGATCCGACACCGTGAATCCGATTGGGGGAGCCGATGCATTTGTGCCTCCGCCGCGGCCGGCCATTGGGCGGTATGGGTTTACAGCCTTGAGCCCAAAAATTGTAGGATTCGTTGGATCGCAGTCGCCGTTCTCGATGAAGTACGGCGGGTTCTTATAGTCTTTCGGATTGTTCCCCGAGCAATCCGTCCAGTGTACGACGTTACGTTGAACTCTGCCCTTTCCGATGGCGATCACGTGCGCTCCATCATAGAGCCAATCGCCAAGGCCCGGTGCTGCCGTCATCCAAGTGCCGAGGCACAGCGCGAGCACGAGCGCGAACAGTTTCATATCGTCCCTCCTCACAGGTTATTTATATGTTGCGACCTTAACGTCAGTGAGCTCATTTGCTCGGTAGATGGAAAGTTCAGGATGGTTGTTTACATCCTCGATCGCATGGGCTTGGTAAATGTAGTAAGTGCCACTCTTGAAATACAGGAGCCTTCCAATGAAAGGTCTGTGGTCGTATTCGAAGGTGATGGGCGGGCGTCGCTCCGCATTGTATCGGGCACGGTAGGCCCCTGAACTCCCCGAGACGAAATATATCGGGAGCATGAGGAAGAAAATTACAGCACCAACCATTAAGTTCAGCGCCAGCCGGCCCTTCACCCACACGAGCCCTCCCACGAAAGGGAAGACTAAAGCAGCGCCATAAACGAGTTGGTGCTCTTTCCATCCGAATACCATCAGGTCGGCTCCTTTGGTAAGCACATCGTAGAGCGAAAAGTCGAGCCAAGTTGGGTCGATGTTGAACGTGTGAAAATAGTGATAAAGGTAGCCCCAGCCGGCCACGTAGAGATAGACGCCGTAAATCGCCATAAGCTGCGGGATGCCCGAGACAAATTCTCCTCCACTATTTGTCCCGGACGAAGCGGCAGGGGATGGAGAAGTATTTTTCGTACTAAAAAACCACTGGGCAAATTTCCTGCCAAGCGCTCTGCTTGCTCGATGCCAGAAGCTCTCTGCACGCCGTACACCCTCTTGAGCTATCACGGCCTTTTCCTTGAGGCGAGGGTTTGTATTGAGTTCAATATAATATAGTGACGGTTCGCGTACCGCCGGTATCTTGCCGGCACCGCGAAGTAAGCCGCCAAGCCGGCGGCGCTACATGTGCGGGCTGCCTCTCTATTGTGCGATCCTCAGTATTATAAGCAGTTAACGCTTGAATATCAAAAGTTTTGGCGGTTGGGAAAACCTGTGATACGGGGTTGTCTTCTAACAGCGTGGGTTATGCTCAATGGTCAGAATCCAGGGCTTGGCGGATGCGCTGTATTGCGACGGGCAGGTTAAAAGGTTTTACGAGGTAATCGCAGGCTCCAACCTCGAGTGCGGCCTGGGCTTCATTGGTCACGGTAGGGGCCGTTAGCATAATCACTCGCGACTCGCGTAAAGTGCCATCCCATGCCAGCCGCTTCAAAAGGGAGAGGCCATCGAGGCCGGGCAGATCGACATCCAGTAAAATGACCTTTGCATGGAGTGCAGGCTGCTGGCCACCCAGCAACTTATGGGCTGCGTTTCCGTCCTGGAACCAGCGCGCGCGAAAACCTCGCGATTCCAGGGTGTGCGACAACAGTACGGCCTGGGCTTCATCCCGCATCATCAGGGCCACATCCAGCCTTCCATCTGTCTCTTCATGGGTCGATGCCGCGGGAACCACCTTGCCGCCCCCGTCGGGTTTCGCCCGGGCGAGGGCCTCATGGGCGGCTTTGTAAAGCGAATCCAGGTCCGTGCCATCCTCGTCGTATTGCGCGACGCCTGCTCCTAACGTGACATGGAATTCGGCTCCCTCCAGATCCTTAAAGCCTTCCCGTCGCACCTTTTCGAGCAGGTCGGTAAGTCGCTCGACTCCGTCATAGCGGCTGAGACCATACATTCCTACCACAAACATGCCTCCACCCCAGCGCGCGAAGACATCTTCGCTGCGAAATGCGCCTTGCAAAATATGCCCCACACGCTGCAGTACCGCGTCTCCCGCAGCAAGGCCATGCTCTTTATTAATCTTTTCCAAGTCCTCCACTTCGACGACGGCCAGTGAAAAAGGTTGGTGGAGACGCCGCGCAAGATCCATGAAATCCAGTATCATCTGGCTGGATTTGCGGCGGTTGAACGCACCGGTCAAGTGGTCCGTCTCCGCCATGCTTCTCCGCAGCCTGAGCTTTTCCAACCGATTTGAGATGCGGGTGAGGAGCTCGGGGCCGACAATCGGTTTTGCAACAAAGTCATCTGCGCCGGCACTGAAAACGCGATGGATCGTCTGGGCGTCGTTATGGCGAGTAAGAAAAATAATAGGCGTCTCGGCCCAGCGGAAGTCGTTCCGCACCACGCGGCAGAGTTCAATCCCGCTGAGGTGCGGCATATCCACGTCCAGCACCACTAAATCCGGGGAAAACGCCTCTAAAGTTTCCCAGAACTGCAACGGATCGCTCAGGGTGCTCAAGCACACATCCTCTGGCTCCAACAGGCAGCGGAGCAGCGCCAGCATCTGAGGATCGTCGTCCACTGCCATGATGCGAGCATCTGCCGAGTGCAAGCGATCGAGAATCTGCAACACTGCATCCAGAATTTGCCCTGGCGAGAAGGACTTGGGAAGAAAGCCGTGCCCTCCTCGTCGGGCCACCTCGACCCGGTCCGTAAATGTGCCCCTGGAAGTTAGCACCAGCGCAGGGATAGGCGGCGTGTGTTGCGCCAACTCTTCAAGGAAGGCCAAGCCCTCTTCACACTTTCCGGAAAAAACTAGGTTGAGCAGCACCACTTCCGGAGGACGGTTGGAGATGATTTCGCGCGCCACGCGCTGGTCTTTCGCCGCCTCTACGCTAA
>JASHTR010000384.1 GCA_030040455.1 Terriglobia bacterium
GAAAGTGATCATCCGGGCATGACCGGCCATGATCCCAAAACTGCCCGAGCTGTCTTCGCCCACGAAGCTCACAACGTTTTCGACAATTTCGCAACGGGTTGCGCTGTCTAACCGCATCACAAACGTCTTCATGGTACCGGCTCCTGGTGGACTGGCTTCATGGCCCCTTGCATGTAGCATTGTTCTTCAGGGACTTCGTCATAGTCCCCGCGAAGAAAGGCCTCGCAGTCGGAGAGAGCTTGCGCGAGAGGCACCGAAGCCCCCTTGATTCCGGAACTCTCGGCAACCACGTGAAACGGCTGGGAGAGATAGTTTTGAAGCTTCCGAGCTCGCAGGACAATCCGCTGGTCCGCGGGAGAAAGCTCTTCGATTCCGAGCATCGTGATAATGTCTTCGAGCTCGCGATGGCGCGCCAGATGCTCCCGGACAGCCTGGGCCACCGAGTAATGCCGGTCGCCGAGCGAATGCCGGTCCATGAACTTACTCTTCGACTGCAAGACATCCACCGCAGGGTAGATGCCCTTTCCGGCTTGTGAACGAGACAAAACAACCACCGTGTCCAGATGATTCAGAATCGCGCTCACCGCCGGGTCGGTCATATCATCGGCGGGAACGTAGACCGCCTGCACTGAGGTTACCGCCCCTTGGAGAGTCGAGACGATACGCTCCTGAAGCTGGGCAATTTCGGCGATCAGCGTGGGTTGGTAGCCCACCGACGCGGGCATCCTGCCGAGAAGGCCGGACACCTCGCTTCCCGCCTGAACGAATCGATAGACATTGTCCATAAGAAACAGGACTTCCTTGTGAAGCGTGTCTCGTAGATACTCGGCATAAGTCAGTGCCGCCAGCCCCACTCGAAAGCGAACCCCTGGAGACTCGTCCATCTGCCCGAACATCATGATCGTTTTCGGCATCACGCCGGCAGCGGTCATTTCGTGCCATAATTCGTGGCCCTCCCGAATCCGCTCTCCAACCCCGGCGAAAACAGATACGCCTTGGTGCAGCGTGGCAATCGAGTGCATAAACTCCATAATCAGCACGGTCTTGCCGACGCCGGCTCCGCCGAACAGCCCGGTCTTGCCTCCGCGGATGAATGGACACAGCAAATCCACCACCTTGATGCCCGTTTCCAGGATCTCGTGGCTGGCCCGCGTCTCCGAAAGAGGTAACGGCTTGGTCAGAATGTCGCGATAGCCCTCGGGCTCTGGGGCCGGGCTTCCATCGAGCGGATTTCCAAAGACGTCCAGAAGTCGCCCGAGATACTTCGGAGAAACGGGCACTCGCAGCGTGTCGCCCGTATCGAAGACGGATAGACCACGACGCATTCCGGCTGTGCGGTGAAGCGTAATCGCCCGGACATGGCTGGCGTCGAGATGCTGGTAGACCTCAAGAGTAAACGAATCTTTCTCCGTGGCCGTGACCAGGGCCTGATGGATGGGAGGCAAAGGGTGGCATTGGATCTTCACTACCGGACCATGGACCTCCACGACCGTACCCACGGTTGTCATTCCTGCAACGCAATGGATGCTGTTCAAAGTATTTGTGAGTTCAGTCATTCTGGCTCCAACAATCACGCAAGTCGTGCACAATTATTTATCTCGCAACCGCATTGTCCCGTGCTGTGACAGCCATCACATTGGAAGATGCTCGGGGTCACGACGCGACCTCATCGGGGCCGATATGGTGAGGGAGGCTACGGTCCGCAGAGTTGGAATTATGGGATTTCTGTGAGAGATTGCCCTGTGGCCGTTTTATGCGGATGGCGCAGTCGCCCATGTCGCTGCGCGACACCCCGAACCATGAAAATGCTCCCGTACCCTCTCCTACAGTAAGAGCAAGGATGGGAAGCGAGGCGAGCCGGGTGAGGGATCGTGACCGACATTTTCGAGGGAGTGCTGTAGGATTGTGGACTTATTCTCTCTGATTAAGCCAGAACTGCGAGAGCGCGCACGATGCTATTGAGTCTGTATGGCTGGTTACCACCTGAAGGCGTCAAGATCGTCCTCGTACTTTTGCTTGCGTTCATGATTGGGTTGGAACGGGAGGAGCACAAGACCGCTGGCGCCGTTCACTCTTTTGGCGGAGTTCGCACTTTTCCCCTCATTGGACTGATCGGGTATTCGCTGGCGCTCATCTCAGGAGGCCAGGCGATTCCAATCGCCGTCGGCTTTCTCGCACTCGCTGGGTTCCTCTGCCTTTCCTATTGGCACAAGCTTAAGGTAGCAGATGCGGCCGGAGTGACAACCGAGGTATCGGCGCTCGCCACCTACCTGCTCGGCGCACTTGTCTATTACGGCCATTTCTGGATCGCCACTGCTCTGGGCGTAGCTTGCGTGCTTCTGCTCGAGCTGAAGACGGCGCTCGAAAGCCTCGCCCACCGCTTCCCACCGGAGGAAATTCTCACCTTCACGAAGTTTATTCTGCTGACAGCAGTCATTCTGCCGGTCCTGCCGGACAAGGATTTCACCTTCTTTCATCTGAACCCTTTCAAGACGTGGTTAGTCGTCGTGGCGGTCAGCACGATTTCCTATCTTAGTTACATCTTGCAGAAAGCAACGAAAGGGCGAGGAAGCGTCATCCTTTCCGCACTGCTGGGCGGCGCGTATTCCTCCACCGCAACGACGGTTGTCCTGGCCCGCCGAGCGAGGGAGGAAAAACATCCCCATCTCTTTGCCGGAGGCATTCTGGTTGCCTCCGGCATTATGTTCTTTCGCACGGTCGTTCTCGTTGCCTTCTTCAGTTGGAGTCTGGCGCTTGCGTTGGCTCTGCCGTTCGCAATTCTAACGATCCTCGGCGTAGTCGTTGGATTGTGGTGGTCTCGACGCTCCGAGGCAGAACCGGCCAAATCAGTCGGCGAGACGACACCAAAGAATCCTCTCGAGTTGCACGCGGCATTTTTTTTCGCATTTCTGTTCGTCGTGATTCTGGCGCTGTCACAACTGGCTGTGGCCCATGTTGGAACCGGCGGCGTCTACGGGCTGGGCGTGTTAACCGGCCTCACGGACATCACGCCTTTCATTATGGGCATGACACAGGCCCTGGGCACGCTGATTACGGTCAAAGTGGGGGCGGCAGGCATCGTCATCGCCACGGCCAGCAATAATATTGTGAAGGGATGCTACGCCTATGCGATTGGGGACCGAAAAACAGGCAGGCAAAGCTTTTGGCTTCTCACAGGGCTAGCCGTCCTCGGCCTTGCTCCCTTGATCGGGTTATTGAACTAAGCTCTCCAGGTGCAGGGTCTTCTGGCTGCTGAATTCCGCATAATTCTTGCCAATCACCCTGAGTCGTGATCCCTTCGCCCGGCTCCCTCACCCGCCGCTTTGCGGCCCCCGGCCTCCTGCAGGCGGGAGAGGGGCTGGGAGGGGCACGGTTCCGTCAAATGCAGAGATTAATCTCAGCCTTCAGGCTGCCTGGGCGCGCCGTCGCTCGACCGGGATGAATTCGCGTTCTCCGTAGCCCGTATAAATCTGCCTCGGACGGGCGATCTTCTGTTCCGAATCGTCGAGCATCTCCAGCCATTGGGCGAGCCAACCCACTGTCCGGGGAATCGCAAACAACACGGTGAACATCTCGGGCTGAAAACCCAACGCCTGGTAGATAATCCCGGAGTAGAAGTCGACGTTAGGATAAAGCTTGCGCTTGACGAAGTACTCGTCTTCAA
>JASHTR010000385.1 GCA_030040455.1 Terriglobia bacterium
TCGAGGGCAAATCAATCATTTTCTTGGGGCGCCACTGGTGAAGAAACTGCGTGTTGTGCGCCAGGCGTCGTTAAACCTGGAGCAGAACACCCCTTCCCCCCTCCCGGAGGCGCAGAGCGCCGCTCGGTCCGAGGCGAGGAACCTTCAGCTACCCTGGACGGAGGATGAGACGCCGCTTGACCCGGAAATCGCTCAAATCGTTGAGCGCTCGTTCCGAAAATACTTTTCCCGCGACGGAAAGGAGCACGGCGGATGGAGCTGAGTGAGCAGGAGGTGCTCCGTGTGGCGGAACTGGCTCATTTAGATTTGATCCCGGAGGAAATTAAGAGGTTTCAGCCACAGCTCGCGGCAATCCTCGAGTACGTGCAAAAACTCGGTCGCCTGGATACCACTCAAGTCGAGCCGATGGCGCAGGTGATTGCCCCGGGAGCGTTGAGTGCTCCGCTTCGCCCGGACGTCGCGCGCCCATCGCTGCCCCAGGAGGTGGCCCTTCAAAACGCGCCCGACGCGGGAGCCGGTCACTTCAAAGTGCCGAGTGTGATTGAAAAGGCAGGGACGAGTGGCGAGTGAAAGCGCGCGGGGAGATGAGCCGGCGAGCAGAAAGCCTCTCCCAAAGGCGCGCAGAGTGAATAAAGGAATTGCTTTTGGCGCTTTTTGGCGCCTTGGCGAAAGGTTCCTGGTTTTTCCAAGCCTTCTGAATCTCCAGGGTTTCAACTTTTAATTTCCAATGACATCGTCCGACCTTACTCGCCTCTCCGCGGAACAAATCCACGAAGTTCTTATTCGTAAGGAGGCTTCAGCCGAGGAGATCTGCCGGGAGCATCTGAAGCGCATTCAGCAGCAAGACCCGGAAGTGCGTGCCTACCTGACGGTCAGCGCGGAGCGCGCCCTGGAGCAGGCGAAAAAAGTGGACCTTCGGATTGCCGAAGGCGGGCGGCTTCCCGATCTGGCCGGGGTTCCGGTGGCCGTGAAGGACGTCATCCTCACGCGAGGCGTTCGAACCACCTGTGGCTCGAAGATGCTGGAAGATTACGTTCCCCCGTATAGCGCCACTGCCGTGGACCGGCTGGAAGCTGAAGGAGCCGTGATTCTTGGCAAGGTGAACTGCGATGAATTCGCCATGGGCTCTTCGACGGAAAATTCCGCTTATTTCCCCACCCACAACCCGATCGATCTTACGCGCGTGCCCGGCGGCTCAAGTGGTGGCTCGGCGGCGGCCGTCGCCGCTCATCTGGCAACCGCCGCGCTGGGCTCCGACACCGGCGGCTCTATTCGCCAGCCCGCCGCCTTCTGCGGCGTCATGGGCATGATGGGCACATACGGGCGCGTATCGCGCTACGGCCTTGTCGCTTTTGCGTCGTCGCTTGACCACATCGGTCCGTTTGGTCGCACGGTGCGTGATGTGGCTCTTCTGCTGAAAGCGATTGCGGGCCGCGACCCGGCGGATTCCACCAGCGCGGATGTCCCGGTTCCAGACTATGCAGCAACCCTTGAGGACGGCGTGCAGGGCTTTACGGTGGGCGTGCCTAAAGAATACTTCGAGGGGCTGAATCCGGAAATCGGCGACAACATTCAGAAAGGGATTGACCGGCTGGAGGCTCTCGGTTGCAAGGTGACTTCGGTGAGGCTCCCCCACACCGAATACGCCGTTGCCTGCTATTACATCATCTGCACTGCCGAAGCCAGCTCCAATCTCGCGCGCTATGACGGCGTGCGTTACGGCTTCCGTTCGGCAGATTTCAAAGGGTTGCGCGAAATGTATCGAAAAACGCGCGATGCGGGCTTTGGAGCCGAAGTGAAGCGGCGCATTATGCTGGGCACATACGTGCTCAGCTCCGGCTACTACGAGGCCTACTATCATAAGGCTCAGCAGGTGCGCACCCTGATTGCGCGGGATTTCATCGAAGCGTTTGATGAAGTGGATGCAATCGTAACGCCGACGGCCCCTCATCCCGCCTTCGGGCTGGGAGAGCGTATCGACGACCCTTTGCAAATGTATCTGGGCGATATTTACACGGTCACGGCCAGCCTCGCCGGCATCCCGGGCATTTCTGTTCCCTGCGGCAGGACGCGAAGCGCTCCTCACCTTCCTGTCGGCATGCAAATTTTTGCCAAACACTTTGACGAAGCGCGCCTGCTGCAAGTGGCTCGCGCTTTTGAAAAGAGCGGCGGGCTCGAAAATGGCAGCGACCAGTGACGAGCCGGGCAGCAGACCTGCGATTTCCGGTTCTGCTGCTTCTGGTTTCGGTGGCTTTGTGCCGGCAACTTCAGGATTGAAGGACCTTAACACCCCTGCGAGCGATGTTGCTTGAGCTTACCTGCGGAAACCTGCCCGCCTACCTCGTAAGCCGCGCGCTCATCCAAAACCCGAGCGAGGTTTGCGTCCGCGAGCTAGGTGGAGGGGTTTCCAATGTTGTTTTGCTGGTGGAGCGACTCCGAGCTCCGAAGCGCCGTTGGGTGGTGAAGCAATCGCTGGGCAAACTCAAGGTGGAAGATGATTGGCGCTCCGAACGAGAACGGATTTTTAATGAAGCGGAAGCGCTTCAGTTATTGGGTAACGTTTTGGGTCGGTCATCGCTGCCGGAGGTTATTGATATTGACCGTGAAAACTATGCCTGCGTCATGACGGCAGCGCCGGCGGCTTCAGAAGTCTGGAAAACCTTGTTGCTCGCCGGGAATGTAGACCTCGGGTTGGCACGCAAGGCGGGGGAGCTGCTGGGCAAGCTGATGAACGCCGGGCGAAGCGATCCCTTGCTTCGGGAGAGGTTTCAGGACCGAACGGTCTTCGAGCAGTTGCGGATTGATCCCTACTACCGCACCACGGCGCGGCGTCATCCGGAAATGAGAGCGGAATACGAAAGTCTGATCGCAGACTCATGGAACATTCGCGCGGCACTCGTTCACGGAGACTTCAGCCCTAAGAATATGCTGGTGAAGGAAGGAAATGTCTTCCTGATCGATTTTGAGGTAGTTCACTGGGGTGACCCTGCATTCGACGCGGGCTTCCTGCTGAATCACCTGTTCCTGAAGGCGCTCTATCAGCCGCAATACGTTCAACTCTATTTCCAGGCCGCCCGCGAATTCTGGCGGGAGCTGGAGGCCGGCGTCGATCGGAAACAACGCGCGGCGTTTGAAGCCATGAGCCTGCGGCATCTGGGCGGACTGATGCTGGCGCGAATCGATGGGAAGTCACCCGTGGAATACATCCGCGAGGCGAGCCTGAAAGAGCGCGTGCGCGACCTCGCCCGGAGCATTCTTTCTGACCCTCCCGCGAGGCTCGACGAAGCCATCTCGCACGCAGCTCGGAGAGTGGAATCATGTCCCGAATAGAACATCTCCAGGCACGTCAGATTCTTGATTCTCGCGGTAATCCCACGGTGGAGGCGGACGTTTTCCTGGAAGATGGAGCCCGCGGCCGCGCCATTGTCCCCTCCGGCGCCTCCACCGGAAGCGCGGAAGCCGTGGAGCTTCGAGACAAGGACGCGCAGAACTATCACGGGCGCGGCGTCCTGGACGCCGTTCAGAACATCGAGCAGATGATTGCTTTAGAAGTGATTGGCATGGAGGCCAGGGACCAGGCGGCGCTCGACCAGAGGCTTTGCGACCTCGATGGTACGCCTAACAAAAGTCGCTTGGGCGCCAATACGCTTTTGGGTGTCTCTTTGGGCGTTGCGCGGGCGGCCGCAGCCTCGGCGGGAATGCCGCTGTATCGCTACATGGGCGGTCTCAAAGCCGTGGAACTACCGGTTCCTATGGTGAACATTCTCAGCGGGGGACTGCACGGCGGGGGAAACGCCGACTTCCAGGATTTCATGGTGATATCGCTTCGCGCCCGTCGATATTCGGAAGCTTTGGAGGATGCGTGCGCTGTTTTCCAGGCCATGAAAGGCGTTTTGAAATCGCGGGAGGTTTTTACCGCGGGCGTAGCCGATGAAGGTGGATATGCTCCTCGCCTGGAGTCCAACGAGACGGGTTTTGAACTGATGCTGGAAGCGTTCGAGCGGGCCGGGCTTAAGCCGGGCAGGGACGCGGCCATCGCCGTCGATATCGCCCCGAGCAACTTTTTCCGGAATGGCCTGTATAATCTTTCCGCTGAAGGCGTGGCATTGAAGTCCGATGAATTCATTGACCGGATGGAGAAATGGAGTAGTCGTTATCCCATCCTTTCCATCGAGGATGGCTTGGCGGAGGAGGATTGGGGTGGATGGAAAAGCCTGACCGCCCGCCTTTCCACGCGCTGCCAACTGATCGGCGACGATATATTCGTCACCAACCTCGCTCGCCTTCGCCGGGGCATTCGGGAAGGCGTCGCCAACGCCGTGCTCGTCAAAATGAACCAGGTGGGCACGCTTTCTGAAACGCTGGCCGTGGTTGGTTTGGCGCGGCGGCACGGCTACCAGGTGGTGATCAGCGCGCGGTCCGGTGAAACAGAAGATGATTCAATGGCGGACCTGGCAGTGGCAACCGGCGCGGGACAAATCAAGATAGGTTCCGTCACGCGGTCGGAACGGCTGGCAAAGTATAACCGCCTTCTGCGCCTCGAGCAGCAACTTGGAGGGCGGGCAACCTACCGTGGCGCGGAGATTTTTGTCTCCTTCGGCATTCCCGCCTGAAAGAGCGCGCGAACCTCTTCTTGGCTTGCCGGCCCGGGGCGGAACTCGCAGCCGGCACATCCGAAACCATCTCAGAAATAGCGAGCGGTTATGGAAACGGCGTTAATATCTCTCTTTTTCTCTGCCCTCGGTTTACTTTTTGAGCCGCGATTTGATGATAATCGGCGTGCCAGTAAAACCAAACTTTTCACGAATACAATTTTCAATGTAACGCTCGACGGAGAAATACAGCTTCCGGTTAGTAAAGGCGACGAAGACCGGGGGCGACGTACCCGCCTGGGTGAGGTAATAGAGGCGCATCGGCTTGCCGGCGGGGCTTGGCGCCCGATCAAGATCGAGGGTTTCAAGAAACCGGTTCATTTCTGCCGTGGGGATGCGCTTGCGACGGGCTCGAGCCACCTCAGCAACCGTCGCCAACAGGCGCGACGTCCGCTGGCCTGTGAGGGCGGAGAGAAAAATAACGGGCGCGTAATCCAGGTACTTCATCTCTTCCCGAAGGACGCGCGTGTATTCGAGCGTGGTACGGGCGTCTTTTTTTACCGCATCCCACTTGTTAACTACCAGGATCACTGAGCGCCCGCTTTCGTGCGCGTAGCCGCCGATGTGGGTATCGAGCGCCGTGACGCCTTCGGTGGCGTCGAGCAGCAGCAGAGCTACGTCCGAACGCTCCAGGTGCCTCCGCGCCTGAATCACGCTGAGCTTTTCCGCCATCAGCCGCGTTTTACCTTTGCGTCGTAGCCCTGCGGTGTCCACGAGGCGGAAGCGGTGACCGTTGCTCTCAATTTCTGCATCCACCGCGTCGCGCGTCGTGCCCGCCATCGGGGTCACAATGGAGCGTTCCTGGCCGGTAAGACGGTTGAGCAGGGTGGACTTGCCTACGTTGGGACGACCGATGATCGCAATATTTGTCACTTCCTCCGGTAAATCGTCTGTTTCTTCCTTCCGAGGGAAATCGCGCGTGAGATGATCGAGGAGATCATCCACACCTAAGCCGTGCTCGGCAGAAATGGCAAAAAGTTGCGGGATGCCCAGGCCGTAAAACTCCGCGGCGAGGGGCGCCGATTGGTTCACATCAATCTTGTT
This sequence comes from Terriglobia bacterium, assembly GCA_030040455.1. Taxonomy (GTDB): domain Bacteria; phylum Acidobacteriota; class Terriglobia; order UBA7540; family UBA7540; genus RH2-MAG17b. The sequence goes on from JASHTR010000385.1 coordinate 5,697, forward strand.
CACAGCAAGGGAGAGTGGCTTGCCTTCGCGCCGGAGCAGGCTGGCGAGCTCCTCATCCAGGGATGTGGCTCCCTTTTGCCCGTCCACCACCAGAACCAACTGTGAGGCCTCCTCGATGGCAACCCGGGCTTGATTAAAAATCTCGCTTGCCATCAGGTCTTTTTCATTGGGCACGAGCCCACCGGTATCAATCACCTCGAAGGTTCTTCCTTGCCACTCGGCAGGGGCGTAAATGCGGTCCCGCGTCATTCCCGGCTCGTTGCCCACCAGGGCCCGCCTTCGCCCGCAAATGCGGTTAAAAAGCGTCGATTTTCCGACGTTGGGCCGGCCGAGAATGGCAATACGATGGGTAAACATGTTTCACGACGCTATGACCGACGGTTGCCGAGGTAGCACCGGACTCTGCATTGGAGGTCTCCGGCACGCTTACTTTTAGCCGCATGGAAGACCGCAGAAAGAGCAGGTCCGCGCCAGCCCTCCAGAGTCTGCGTGAAAACTGGCGTTGCGTGTCGTTCCGAACAAATTCTGATTGGGCCGAACTGTCTATGATAGCCTGATAGTTTACTTTAGTAGAGAGGACACGATCGTAATGGCAGAAATCCGCGCTTTTCGAGCATTGCACTATAACCCTGACAAGATTTCCGATCTTTCCTCCGTGATCACTCAACCCTACGACAAGATTTCCCCTGAAATGCAGTCCCGTTATTATCGCCTCAGCCCCTATAACCTGGTGCGTGTGATCCGGAGGTCGTCCTCTTCAATCACGGATAATGTGTATGCCCGTGCCGCCCAGGATTTCCACGACTGGATCGAGAATAAGGTTCTGATCTCCGAACCAGAGCCTGCCCTCTATCCCTATTACCAGGAGTATGAGATTCCAGGGCAGCCTGGCACAAAGAAAGAGCGCCGGGGATTTATTGCGCTCTTAAAGCTGGAGGACTACTCCGCGCGGGTCGTTCACCGACACGAGGAGACGCTTTCCGGCCCCAAAGCAGACCGCATGGAGCTGCTCAAGAAGACCAAGGCTCACTTCGGGCAGGTTTTCTTTCTCTATAGCGA
>JASHTR010000386.1 GCA_030040455.1 Terriglobia bacterium
GGAGAGCGGCGCTGACGTTAATGTAGGTCGTGAAACCATGGTTCGCCACAGGAAGTCCGTGGTCCGCTGCCATCGCGGCGATCTTCATGGCCTCCGTGAATCCTCCACATCGTGTCAGGTCAACCTGGACCACGTCGATGCAGCCTTCTTCGATCAACCACCGGAACGTGTTCCGGCCGCTTTCCTCTTCACCCGCCGCAATACGGACGGCCGTGGCTTGGGTTAGCTTGCGATACCCTGCGTAATCGTCGGGTGCTAAGGGTTCTTCGAGCCAGAAGATGTCATACTCCGAAAAGGCCTCCGCTCGCTGGATTGCCGTCTTCGCGTCCCAAGCCAATCCCGCATCCACCATTAAGCTCGGAGACTTACCCAATCCTTCCCTGGCGCCAGCAACCAGCGCCACATCCATCGCTGCATTCTCTCCCATGGGGCCCCACCCGAATTTCGCTGCCGTGAAGCCTTGGTCCGAAATTCGTCGTGCCGTCTCCCGGGTCTTTTCTGGCGTATCTTCAAAAAGAACGCTTGCATAGCAGCGGATTTTCTTCCTGAATCCACCCCCCAGCAGCTTCCAAACCGGTACGCCAAACTTTTTTCCCTTGATGTCCCACAGCGCGATATCAATGCCGCTCATGGCATGGAACCCCACTCCGAAGCGCCCACCGTAAATGTTGGCGCGATACATCTTGTGCCAAAGATATTCCGTCTCCAGCGGGTCTTCGCCGATGAGCAAGTGCCTTAAGCCTGAAGCGGTGGTGTGAGAGTACGGTCCCAGAATCGCACCCTTTACCGCCAGGGGCGCCGAATCCACTTCTCCAATGCCTGTGATGCCTTCGTCAGTATGGATCTTGACGATTAGAGCATCCTGGCCGCTGTCACATTGTTCCTTGACCTGAGGCAACCGAACGTAAATAGCCTCGACTTCAGTGATTTTCATCATGAAGTAAGTTACCTTGCTCCAATTTGCATACAAGCTCGCAGGCTATCGATCGCGTGACTCATAATGCACCCAAATAAAAACGATTGTCAATAGATAATTATCGATAAAATAGCTTGGGCCTGAGAGAGGCAATAAAGGAGAAAATTATATATATCTTAGATATATTAATCTGTGATGGACTAAAGCAATTCATATAATCGATAATTATATATTGACAATCAGTTTTTTTATACTATACTCCATTCTGTCAGACAGAGTGTCAGGAAATCCGGGCCGAGCCTCGAGGAACGAGCCGGCTTCTTAAAGGAGCGATGATGTCTGTAATTGGGATGTTGATAGATTCATATCTGCAACGGAGAATGCCATCATCCACATAGGGCGTCGGAAGTTTCTTTTGGATTGCAGCCTACTCGCATACGCCGCTAGGCAAGGCCTTTCCGCATCATCTCCTCTATTTGTAAGCCCCGCTCTTCAACAGCCAGACGATAGGGTTGGATCTTGTGTGAACCTTTCACCGTTTGGACGGTTCAAATCCTGGCTCTGCCCGCAAGCGAGCCCGCTGATTCGCGAATCTCTTAGCGAGCGTCGCGGACCGCCCCTGAGGTTGGAAGAACTACCTTGGAAGAACGGTGAGTTGGACGTCGGGCTCGAGTGGGCCGAGTTCCGGTGGGTAACAGAGGTGAGGGTGCAATTTGAGCGGCCGGCGCCCGATCCTGATCTCTGCGTGCTCGAATATTGGAGCGGAATAACCTCCCTTCAGGGTAGCTGGCTACCGGTCGAAGAGAGGTCTCGCCCCACCGATCCTTCTTCGGTAATCGGGACTTCCATTGGCGCAGCAGACTCCTCCTTGATTTTTGCCCTCGTGTTTGGCCGGAGAACTTGCAAGATACGCATCCGCCTGCTGGGACGGCAAAGGACTATCCTCCGAGGCTTTGAAGTGTACGGAGCTTCGAAGTGGAGGAGCGGAGAAGCGTTGATCGAGTGGGGGGACAGCCCGGCGAGCAAACTCTACAGCGGAACTATTGAAGCGTACAACGGCGAAATTTTAGCATTGTCTCCTGTCGGTGGCACACGGCTCACGGGACCGCTTGCATGGTCCTCAGCGCCATCGGGTGGCTCCTCTCAGGGGATTTTGGCCAAGATTCTCTACACCGACAGCATCTCCGTGGACCGCACGGTACTAACCGTGCGTAGCCCAACCGGAACCTTCTCGTTTCTGGCGCATGACGTCATTGAGGGTTCCCCCATCGATCTGCGAGACTTTGGGATTTTCGTCCGGCGAAAAGGACTGGCTTTGGACCGGGACGGCTTCCGGCGGGAAAACGCTGGAAGATTTCGCATCATTGATGCAGTGCGACGCCATCCGGAACAGAGCCTGGAGAACGCCTATCGGCGGATCCGCTCTGAGCGGGTAACGCTTTCCTTTGTGGGCGTCGATTGTAACAGCCACAAGTTCGGCATTGCCCCCGACGGACACGTTGTGATCGGGGGCGGTGACCCCCGTCGTGGGGCGCCCATGAGAGGTCGCTTCGCGCTATATTTCGCCAGCAACGAGACTGCCGCTGGTACCACCAAAAGACCTCAGCCCACAGAGGCAAGTTTTGGGATCTCGAGTGATAAGCGACAGGAATTGGAAGAAGGCTGGCTACCCATCATGATCACCAGGTGGGGGCCTGGGGATCTGACCTTTGAAAGAAGAGACTATGCCGTCCTGCCCGGCGTTCCTGGACCTTGGAATGAAGCAAAACTTGCCGGGACAGAGTTGGCCGTTATGATTTCCCGCCTCGACGTTCGGAACGACTCTCCGGTAGCAAAAACCTTAGACTACTCCATCAAGGCTTATAAGCCCGTCGAGGGCGGTCTATCTCCAAGAGAGCTGTATTTTGGCCCCGTTCGGAAGGGCGAACCGAACGCTTGGGAATCTATTCTCGATCAGAATCGGTTAGTCGTGCTCGAAGGTAGCAGCCGATCTGTGGTATGCAAGCTGGATACTCACGGTCATGGCGACCTCACGCTCGACTCCGAGCATGGCGCTGTGGTGTGGTCAGTGGTGATCGAGCCGGGAGGTGAGCGGGTCTTGCACGCTGTCATCCCCGGCCGGCCGCTGCCGGAGAGTGAGGCCGTCTCACTCGACGGGTTAGTCTACGACCAACTCCACGAATCTGTGGTTCGCTATTGGAAAGCGCGCCTTTCCGAGACCGCACAGATTGAGGTTCCCGATCAACATGTCCAGAACCTGTTTAACGCCAGTCTGCACCACTTCCTGCTGGCAATCACGAAAGACGTCGAGCGTGATGAGTATTATCCGAATGCCGCGGTGTTCGACTACAGTTGCATTGGAAGCGAGAGCTCTCCCATCATGCAAGCTCTGGACATGCGCGGCCTGAAGGCCCTGGCCGGGAAGTGCCTGCAATCCTGGCTAACGACTCAGGGCAGCGCCTGGCCTGGCGGAGATTACCATTCCAAAGAAGGGGGATTCTATTATTTCTGGCCGTTTTACACCATTGACCAGGGCCCGGTTCTCTGGGCATTGGCGGAGCACTACCTGTACACGCGCGACAAGCAGTGGCTTTCAGAGGTGTCCCCCCGAATTGTTGCCGGGTGCGACTTCATCATTCGTGAGCGTCGAAGGGAAATGATGAAGCTGGCCAGCGACCCAGGGGCGCTTGAATATGGTCTTGCCCCTCCAGGAACCGTCTGTGACATGCGGGACTGGCAGTATAGTTTCATGCTGAACGGGTATTTCTATCTTGGCTTGAAGAAGTCAGCGCAGGTGCTTGCGGACGTCGATCCAGAGAACAGCCGGCGGATCGGTGCGGAGGCGGAAGATTATCGTCAGGCCATCCTTAAAGCATTTCGCGAGTGCATGGCTCTTTCACCCGTCATGCGGCTACGCGATGGCTCCTCGGCTCCCTCCGGTCCTTCATACGTGGGAATACGCGGATATCGATACGACGTGCACGACGTGCCCGATCTAGGTTACGGCGACGGCATGGTGATGGATACCACTTGCGGCGCGCTTCACCTCCTCAATGCGGAAGTTCTCAGGCATACCGATCGCGAAGTCGGATGGATGCTGAACGGCTATGAGGACCGCTTCTTCATGGAATCGCCGGTGCAATCACCCGTAAAACTGGATGCCTTGAGCACGGACTGGTTCAACCTGGGTGGTTTTGAGAAGTTGCAACCCTACTATTTACACCAAGCAGAGGCATACCTCCAGCGGGACGAGATTCCAAATTTTATTCGGGCATTCTACAACACGCTTGCAGCTATTTCTGATCCGCAGACATTGACGTTTCGAGAATCGCTCATCTTTCCATCGGGATCCGAGCCCAATAAGACCCACGAGGAAGCTTGGTTCTTTCAACAGCTCCGGCGGATGCTGCTGATGGAGATGGAGGATGAGCTTTTCCTGGCCCGGGGCGTTCCGAGGGATTGGTTTCAACATGGGAAACAGATTGCGGTGAAGCGCGCGCCAAGCTATTTTGGCGAGGTCTCCTACCAGATCCGTTCACTGGTTAATGACGGGCGGATTGAGGCGATCGTGACGCTGCCGGGGCGCAATCCGCCGAGGCGACAATATCTGCGGTTCCGACATCCCGAGGGGGCTGCTATCCGGCGGGTCACGCTGGGTGGTCGCAGGTGGTCGCAGGTTAATGTGCAGCAGGAACTGATCGGCCTTCCGCAAGGCCAGGAGATAGAAGTTGTTGCCTACTATGACTGACCGAAAAGGCGAGGCCTCATGAAGATCGCATCAATTGATGCCTACCCCATCTTGATATCTCTGAGGCCTGAGCTTGTAATGGTGAACTCCCTCGGAGTCCACGCGGCGTCTGAGTTGATCATCGTAGCGATCCGCGCCGATAACGGCCTGACTGGAATGGGTGAGGCCAGTGGCTCGCCCTCCTGGAGCGGAGAAACTCAGGTTGGCGCGTTGGAAATCATCCGCAATCTTCTCTCACCGCTGCTGCTGGGCCAAGACCCTCAGAACGTTCGAGCTCTCTCTTACCTAATGGACCATGCGGTCCAGCACAATTCCTTCGCAAAGGCTGCCCTTGAGATGGCGATGTTAGACCTGGTTGGTCGCAGCCTCGACACTTCCGTATGCGTTCTTCTGGGAGGCCGAACCAGCAAGACCGAAGTTGCTTTGAAGTTTTCTATCGGAGCGTATTCGCCAGCCGAGGCTGTGAAAGTGGCCGAGGCCTTTGCCATCAAGGGCTTTCGGGCTTTCAAGGTCAAGGTGGGATTGGACCTGCCAGCCGACCTCGAGCGGGTGCGCGCAGTCCGATCCGCTTTGGGAGAAAAGTACCGTATTTCGGTCGATGCCAATGGTGCATGGAGCGAGAGTGATTTTATGGCCGCGCGGCGCACGCTCGAGCGCTGCGCCGTTAATGCGCTGGAAGAACCGCTCAGGAGAGGGGATTTCCGAGGATGCGCGAGAATCCGGCAACGCACTTCGATTCCCCTAATCCTGGACGAGTCCGTTTTCACGCCTGAGCAGGCGCTTGAGGCTATCCGGTGGGGTGCCTGTGATCTCATCAGCATTTACCCCGGGAAAAATGGCGGGTTATGGCGATCGTTGCAGGTGGCCTATATTGCGGCATCCGCCGGAGTCGATTGCGTGATCGGCAGCAATTTCGAAGGAAGCATTGGCTGTGCTGCGATGCTCCATATTGCCGCCGTCATCCCGAATCTGTCTATGTCCGTAGACCACGAAATCATCGGTCC
>JASHTR010000387.1 GCA_030040455.1 Terriglobia bacterium
AGCGAAATCATCGAGCACGTCTGGGACTGCCATTTTGACAGCGGAACGAACCTGGTGGAAGTCTATATTAACCGGCTGCGCCGGAAGATCAGCCATCCAGCAAAGCTGATTCGTACTCTGCGAGGCGTTGGCTATCAGATTGGGCCGCAGGAGGCGGTCAGCTTTCAGCATTCAGCTATCCGCAAGCAACTCTCACCTTGAAGTTCCTTTTGCTGATGGCTGAGCGCTGATTGCTGAAAGCTAAAGGAAAACTTCCTTGCGGTCTTCTATGCTTGGTTCACCTTCCCTTCGCGTTCGAACGATGCTGCTTTTCTGCATCGTGGTGGGCGTCCTGCTGGCGGGCTCCTATCTCATCCTCTATACGCTCGTCAATCGCCAGGTGCACTCCCAGCTCGATCGCCTGCTCCTCGAGACAGCGAACCCGGTAGTCGCCGATCTCGCGAGCGACCCCACCGAAAATGACGTTGACCAGCTCGATCTCCCGGGCAATTACTTCGAGCTGTTCGACGCTTCCGGCAATGCGCTTCAAAAATCCGTGAACCTGGGTGGCGGAACGCTTGCGGTAGGAGGCAATCTTCCCCGCCGGACGCCGGTTTTCCGGACGCTCGACGATACTGCACACGGAAGGCTGCGCGTGGCGTTGACGCCTTTTGAGCGCGGCGGCGAGCTCCAGATCCTTGCCCTGGCGGTTCCAACGCTGAGCGCGGATCGCGCCCTGGAAAGCTTTCGCCACATCATCTTCTGGGTTTTTCCCCTAAGCCTGCTGCTCACTGCCCTCATTTCCGGCTGGTATGCTGGCCGCAGCCTTGAGCCGGTGCGACGGCTGACCGGGCACGCGGCGCGGATGGCAGAACGCGCCGCCCATTCCGCAGCCGGCGAGATCTGGACGCCGCTGCCGGTCGCGAATCCCAGGGACGAGCTGGGACGGCTCGCGGCAACCTTCAACCATCTGTTCGCTTGCGTGGACGCCGCGGTCCGCCAGCTACGCCAGTTCGTCACCGACGCTTCCCATGAGTTGCGCACTCCGCTCGCCGTACTTGAAGGCGAGACGGAACTGCTGCTCCTGCACCCCCGGCCGCAGGAGGATTACCAAAAGGCTCTCACGGTGATTCATGGTGAATTAACGAAGCTTATTCGCATCGTCAACGGCCTTTTTACGCTCTCGATGGCGGATGCGGGCGAGCTCCGGCTGAGCCGCAATCCTCTTTATCTTAACGAAGTGGCCGAAGAAGCCTGTGCGTTGGCCGATCCGCTGGCACGCGCCAAAGGGATTACCATCGAGCGTGATCTGGGCCGTGAAGCTCTTTGCCAGGGCGATGAAGCTTTCCTGAGCCAGCTCTTTCTAATCTTTCTGGATAATGCGGTCAAGTACTCGGAACCTCACACTGCTATCCAGGTGAAGTTGGAGAAGTCGGACGGTTTCTACGGAGTCCGGTTTCAAGATCAGGGGGCTGGAATCGATCCGAAGCATCTCCCCCACATTTTCGACCGCTTTTACCGCGCTCCTTCCGCCGCCGAGGGAGAAACACAAAGCGGCGGCCTGGGTCTCGCCATCGCCCAGGCGATTGCCCGTGCCCACGGCGGCTCCATCGAATGCTCAAGCAAGCCGGGCCGCGGTTCCATCTTCACGGTGAAGCTCCCGGCTTCAGCGGCTTCCGAGCTTAACGCATCATAGGGTGGGTGTGGATCACGCCACGACCGTCTTTTCCGCCCACAGCATCCGGCAATGGTGGGAATCAGTAGGATAGGAAAGGAAGGCAACCCCCAAGCGGCGCGATTGCTGACCGCCGCTGATTCCGGGAGTAGCGGTGCCAGAGCGCGGTTGTGGAGACTGGAATTGCAAAAGCTGGCCGACGAGACCCGATCGGCTCAATATCCTGCGACGGTCGAGAAATCGCCGAGTGCGCTGCGATTGCTGAACCCCGGAGCCTTACGGAGCTGCCAGCCAAGGTTGAAGCTCAAATTGAGGTAGCGCCCAAACGCAAGATGCAGATCGAGCCCTACGCTCGAGAGGTCTGCCTGGTTAACCTCATTCGGAACCGCCTGTACCTGGGAAACGCTGCCGTAGTCCCAAAACACACCCGGCTGCACCTGGTTCGCCGTCCGCGAGCTTTGGCCGATGAGGTGGGATAAATTCAAGGCCGGGACGCGAATTTCCTGGCTCACCAGTACGCCTTCGCTGCCCAGCGCCGAGTCCGTGTAATAGCCGCGCACGCTGTCGGGCCCGCCCGCTCCGAGTTGCTCGCTGTACATCAGGTTTCGGTCCGAAACTTGCCCAATGGCCCGAGCCACCCAGCTAAAGCGTGCCGGCAGACGCGTCACCCGCGTCAGCCCGATACGGTCGTAGAGGTAATCTGCCCGCGAGCCGGGCAGCGCCGCTTGGAAGGCAAACGTGTTGTTCGCACCCGTCATCCCGCCGGGGCTCATCACAAGCTGGTCCTCAAATGTAGTCTGCCCGTAGCGGTCGGTGAGAGCCGCCTCGTAGATCAGCGGAAACTGGTCCACTGCAACCTGGTTCGCAAACACCCTCAGCCCGCCGAACTCCAGGTTGTTGTTCGTGGTCTTGAAGTCATAGCCGAACTGGACGTCTTCGGTGAACCGTGCCAGACCCGGCAGGCTGTGGACATAGCGGAGGCTCGCCTGACCGCTATAGCCGTTCTCACCGAATTGGGGTCCGATGTTCGGCGTCTCCTGCTCGAAAGAGCCGAAGATAAGCAGCTTGTCACGCCAGGGGAGTGGGACTGTCCAGCTCAGTGAGTGCGCGTCATAGCGGCCACTTACACTGCGAGTGAACTGGTAGGAGAGCTGCTGGTCAAGCCCAAAGGCGTTGCCCCAGGTGGCGCCCATGCTCCACTCGCCCAGCCCAAGGCTACGGACTCCGGCATTGTCAAAGGAACTGTAAACCCGCACGGGTAGTTGATCCTGGGTCTCGAGCACCACGTCGGTTGTGCCCGGCTGGGAGCCCGGCTGGAATACCGTGGTGACGGTGCGGAACGGATTAGCGTTCAGCCAATTGAGGTCCTGCTGTACGCCAGGAAGCGTAAGCGTCTGGCCGGGCACGAGGCCACTCTCAGCGCGCAGCATGTTGCTTGAGAACCACCGGTTGCCCTTCACCGCGACGCGATCTACCCGATACTCGATCACGACCACCTGCACCACACCCGTGCTGATATTCTGCGGCGGGACGGTTACAGAAACAAAGGGACGTCCATGCGCGCGATACCAATTGCTGGCGAGCTGGGTGATCTGCTGCAAATCTGCAAGCGTCAAGGGCCTGCCGAGAAAGGGCCTGATCTGCCGGGTGAAGTCGGGATCGGACAGCAAGGGCAGGCCCAGAGCGGCAATCCCGCTCGATCCCGCGACGTCTGGGGCGACACCCGCCTTCTGCGCGGCGTCGAGCGCCGGTACAAATAGCAGACCTTTGAGCGACTCCACCACCACGCGGGTTGAGGCTGGGGGGGAAGACCCTGAGGGTGGCGCAGACGGCGGATTTATCGGCGGCGCCGTCGTGGCAAGGGGCACGCGGGGCGCAATGCGCGAGTAATCCTGCGCGTTGCCCAAGCTCGCCCCAATGACAATTCCGAGCAGCAGCATGGCCACCGTTACCCCAACTCGCCAGGTTTGTAGCGTAGGGTCCGTCCTTTGACCCTGCGGCTTTTTGGCTGCATAACCTTGAAAAGCCGCAGCATTACAAAGCGAACGCTGCGCTACAACTGGCAACCCGATGCCTTTCTGAGCGAGCGCCGCAGCCCAAGGAAATGTCATTCTGAGCGAGCGCAGCGAGCGAAGAATCCCTGCATTTGCAAAAAGCGAAAGGCTACAGCATCTGAGATGCGAACGCTGCGCCACAACCCGCGGTTTCTTGTCTTTCATTACTGCTGTCCTCCCTCGCTGTTTGTGCTCGTTTGTGGCGGTAGGCTGATCTTGAGATGCCGGACTCCGCCCGCGTCGTTGAGGGTCTGTTCCGGACCGACGATGAACGGCAGCCCCGTCGAGATTACGACGCCATCCACCGTGAAGCTCGTCCCTATTACATCGGGCGGGAGGAGGATCAAGGGCAGCGGCCCGAAGCCATTGCCCGCGCCCACCAGCACCAGCGCGCCAGGGCCCCACGCAGATCCGGCTGGCAGGGTCGTAATAAAGGGCAGAAGCGGCAATGCCGTCGGAGTAGCTTGCGTGATCACCCCAACGTCGCCGGTAATCGTCGTGCTCGCCAACGTATAATTCCCGGCAGAAGCACCGAGCAGCGAGAGGTCGCTTACGGTGACCGGGATATTACTGCCCACCGTGGCCGCGCTATAGACGCCCGAAGTAGGATCGTTCAAGGTCACCTGGTCGCTGCCAATGATTCCGCTCAGCGTGTAGTTGCCCGCCGCAAGCGTCGCCGTGGTTGTCCCGTCGTAGGTCTTGCTGACGGTTCCCGTTAGCCCTGCCGTCAGCGTCGCCGGCGTGATCGTGCCGACGTTGGCGTTGGCCGACGTGCTCGCCAACGTATAATTCCCGGCAGAGG
>JASHTR010000388.1 GCA_030040455.1 Terriglobia bacterium
AAATCTACAACATTGTTTTAGGCGCTCAAGAAGCTGCAATTGCGGCGGCAAAGCCGGGCGTCTTTCTCACCCGCGGCCATCATGGAAGCCTTTATGAGATCGCTTACGATTACATCAATTCTCATGGCTTCGACGCGCACGGCAAGCGCCTCGGCCAATACTTCATTCACGGCCTCGGCCATTCGGTGGGCCTCAACGTCCATGACCCCATGGATTATGACCTCCCTCTTGAAGCCGGCATGGTGGTGACCGTCGAGCCCGGCATCTACATTCCTCAAGAGAGGATCGGGGTGCGGATTGAGGATATGCTGCTGATTACGCCGAACGGCCATGAAGTCCTGACGGAATCTCTGCCAAAAGATCCAAATGAAATTGAAAAGATCATGGCGAAGAATCAGTAATTCATAACTCAGATGATGAGTTATGAATGACAAATGCCCTGGACCTACAGTTTTGTCACCTCGGCGTCCCAAGCTTGGCCAGCACTTTCTGCGAGACCCGCATATTTGCCAACGGATCGTCAACGCGCTGGCGGTTCGTCCCGCAGAACTGCTGGTGGAAATCGGGCCGGGACACGGCGTCATGACGCGCCTGCTCGCCCACCGTTGCCACAAGCTGGCTGCCATTGAAATTGATCCTGCGCTGGCTCGAAATCTGCGGAGCGAATTTCGGGAAGACGCGCGGGTTGAGATTTTGGAGCAGGACGTCCTCCACACGAGCTTCACCGATCTCTGCGAGCGCTACCAGGCGCGCGACTGCTATGTTTTCGGCAATCTTCCCTATTACATCACCTCGCCTATCCTGCATCACGTTCTGGAGGCCTGGAAAAGCGTGCGGCATGTGACGGTCATGGTGCAGCAGGAAGTGGCCGAGCGGCTCGTGGCGTCGCCGGGGTCCCGCGCCTACGGCTATCTCAGCGTCTTCGTGCAGTGCTTTACGCGACCGCAAATCCTGTTCGGAATTCCTCCCGGCGCCTTTTCGCCTCCGCCCAAGGTACGCTCCGCGTTGGTTGATTTACCCGTTTCCCCGCGATATCCGGATGAGGCACCCTTTACTGCCTTTCTCAAGTTTGCGCAGCTCGCCTTCGCCCACAAGCGCAAAAGCCTGCTCAATAATCTGCTCTCATCCTTTTCGCGCTCCGAGGCTGAGGCAGCGCTCGAAGCGCTGGCGCTTGGCCCGCGCATCCGAGCCGAGCAGCTCAGCCTGGATCAACTTCGGGAAGTGTTCCAGCGGCTGTGCCTGTAGCGCCTCCGTATTTAAGAGGCCTGCGTTGTGGTATCCAGTGAGGCCGGAATACATGAAGGCGATGAGAACCCGCTTTTGCAGGATCGATTTTTTGCGGACAGGGACAATGCTCGCTCACCGGCTGTGGCCGTAATCGACGAAAATCTTGTGCGAAAGTATTTTCTCAATCAAGACGCCATTGGCAAGCGTGTCAATTTAGATGACATCAATCGGCAGGTGGAGGTTGTTGGCGCTGTGGGGCACTTGAAGCAGTGGGGCCTCGATGAAAACGCAAAGTCACCGGTGAAAATTCAAATTTACACGCCTGAGGTACAGCTTCCAGATAAATTTATGCTGGGAACGGCCCACGTATTCGCAAGGTGGGTAGTGCAGCGTTCGCGGTTTAACGCCGCAGCTTTTCCATTTTCTTTTTCGAAATGACATTGAAAGACCCCGCTGTTGCAAGGCGGGCCCTGCATTGCGAGGCTGTTCTTTACCCGTATGAATTGGCGCAGGATAAGGGCATAATAGAGTCACGCGAAATCAGCAGATGCGAAAAAGTGTGTTCTAGCACTACCCAGCGGAGAGGCGCCGATGGATCAGCTCGACCAGAAGCCCAGCAGTGGCGCAGGGCATCTTGATTGCCCCTCAAAGCCGAACTGGACTGCGTCTATGGGCCCGACGCAATGTGCCGTTTTCCTGACGCATGCTGATACCTCGGCGGCTCTCAAGTCGGATGGGAGCCTTGCTGTTAAGCCGCAAGACTACGTTTGTTTCATATTCGATACGTTCAAGGAAGCGCACGAATTCTGTAAATCCAAGGTTCGCCACTACCCATTCATGAGTTGCGAAATCTATGATTCAGCAGGCAAGGCAAAGCCGCCTTTGCTGGTTGTCAAGCACACCAGCTTTTCGGAAGAGGATGAAGCAAGCGGCTCGCGGATTCGCAAAACGCTTGGGGTAGCGCTGATCGCTAGCGCTCTTATCCTGTTTGTGCTCGCTTGGCGAGCCGATGAATCCTGGGTCTTCCTGACGGTGATTGGCCCGGTGATCGGTTACTTTATGATTGTGACCGGACTCCGGCTCTTAGACTGGAACCTGGCGATTAAGGAGGCGAATCGGGAGCGCGAACGACGTTTGCAGGCTCATCTGGATCGCGAAAAACAGGTGATGTGCGGCCGGGCTTCGCCGTAGCGCCGGGTTTTGGAGCAGGTAGTGCGTTGTTTTGTAACTTCGCGGTTTTTTCCTCAGGTCAACAGAGACGTCGCAGGCTTAAACAACAAGCCTGCCCTACCCTCCTTCGCGTCTTTGCGAGAGTTTGGATTTTTCACACACCTTCCTAAGGTTTGCGGCAGGAAGGTGTGTTACGATGAGGCTTTTCAGGGAGACACACTATTCCATCTACTGAGAGTAAATTAAGAGCGATTCCGCTCGGGGGCCTGGGCGAGTTTGGCATGAACATGATGGCCTTCGAGTTTGGAGACCATCTCATTGTGGTCGACTGCGGCGTGATCTTTCCGGACGCCGAACTGCCTGGCGTTGACGTCGTCATTCCCGACATTTCTTTCCTCCGAGAAAACCAGGGCCACCTGCGCGCGATTATCCTCACCCACGGCCACGAAGACCACATTGGGGCCTTACCCTACGTTCTGGATGAAGTGGACGCGCCCGTATACGGAACGCCTTTCACTCTGGCCCTCGCGCGCTCGCGGCTCGAAGATCACGGGATGGCGGATTCGGTGGATTTGCGGGAGATGCGCCCGAGCGCTCCCTTTGAGCTTGGCCCGTTCCGCATCGAGTTTATTCACCTGACGCACAGCATTATTGATGCGGGCGCGCTGGCCATCACCACGCCGGTGGGAACGGTGATCCACACGGGTGATTTCAAGCTCGATCCCACACCCACCGATCGGCGGGTGAGCGACCTGCACACGCTGGCGGATTACGGGCGCAAAGGCGTGCTTGCCTTGTTTTCGGATTCCACTAACGTGGAGCGTGCCGGCATGACGCCTTCGGAGCGGGGAGTGAGCGAGCGGCTTTCCGAAGTGATGGCGGAGACGCGGGGCCGGGTGGTGATTTCCTGCTTCTCCACGTCGCTGCATCGGATGCAGATTGTGGCCGATCTCGCCCGGGAGCACGGTCGCCGTCTTTGCTTTATTGGCCGCAGCATGTTCAGGAACTCTGAAATCGCTCTCGAAATGGGACGCCTCCATGTTGAGCCGGGATTGCTGGTTCAGCCCCAGGATGCTCGCAAGCTACCGCCGCGGGAAGTGGCGCTGGTGGTGGCGGGCAGCCAGGGCGAGCCCATGTCGGCGATGGCGCGTATTGCCGTCGACCGGCACCGATGGATCAGCGTGGAGCCTGGAGACAACGTGGTGCTTTCCTCCCGTGTGATTCCGGGCAACGAGAAGGCGATCTTCCGGATGATCGATCATTTCTACCGAAGGGGCGCCCACGTCCATTACGACGACGGCAGCCACCCGCCCGTCCATGTTTCCGGGCATGGCAGCGCGGAAGAGTTAAGGTTGATGCTCAACCTGGTCCGGCCGAAGTACTTCGTTCCGGTTCACGGCGAATACCGCCAGCTCTCGCGCCACCTGGAGTTGGCAAAAGAACTGGCGGCAGTATCAGGAGAGGCGTTTCTGCTGGAGAGCGGCGACGTGCTGGAATTTGATGCCCAGGGCGCGCGGCGCAATGGGCGCGTCACCGTAGGCCGCGTCTGTATTGACGTGGGAACGCTCGATGAGGTGGGCGACGCCATTCTGAGCGAGCGCCGCAGGATTTCCGCTGAAGGCATCGTCATTCCCATTATCGCCATCAATAAATATACCGGGATGCTTGAAAGCGCGCCGGAGATTGTTTCGCGCGGGTTTGTTCCCCTCGATGAGGCTGAAGATGTGGTGGAGAAGGCTCGCGAGCTGATCCGCGACACACTCGAAAAATCCAATTCCGAAGAGAGGGGGGATTGGGGCGTTGTGAAAGATAAGATTCGTTCTGCCCTGCGCCGCTTTTTCGATCAGGAACTCGGGAAGCGGCCCATGGTGCTGCCGGTGATTCTGGAAGTCTAACCATTTTGGATTTTGGAATTTAGATTTTGGGTTAACATCCTTATTTCGCGCGCGCCTATACACGCGCATTAGTCAAGAGCCGGGC
>JASHTR010000389.1 GCA_030040455.1 Terriglobia bacterium
CTCGGGAGGAAAGCAAAGGCAGTAGAGGATGGACCTCCCTTCGTCCAGAGCAATGGCCTGGATGTAAGTATGCGGAACTGGAATCGCCAGCTTCGTGAGCGAGCCAGACGGCGGGTCGTATTTGACGATGGCCCCGCCGGGCGCAGCGGTGGATTTGTCCAAATCGTGTAGCAGCGCAATGGCCGCATAAATGCATCCATCCGTGGTTCGGACCAGCGACCGGTGAAACTTGGCATCGAATCGATCGGCCATCCGTCTATAGCCTAGGTCCACAAACTGCTGGTTTTCGCGATCATAAGCCTTAAAAATATCGGAAGCGAAAGAAGTCAGCCCCAGGTACACCCTGTGATCCGCCGGGTGGTAAACGGCGCAGTCAAAGCTGATCCATCGATCCCGCCAGTTCGGGCGCTCCTTAAAATCATCGTAATGCCAGCAGTTCAACGCTTCGTCAAACCACTGGTTTTCAAACCAAAGTATCTTCGAGCTTTAAGGATCGCATTTTTGGCATGGTTAGCTCCAATGAAGTAGCGCGGGAATCGTGCCGGCATTGCCGCCCGGAGGGCTGCGCTACAAAGCGGATTGCAGGAGGTGCAATGGATTAACGCCCAGGATTTTTTCTTTCATCGTGTCCGGAATTCTTGCGGCGCGGAACACGCTCAGCCAGTAGCCTATGGAATCGGCAAACCCGAAGCCAAAATCGCTTCCCCACAGAATCCGGTCGGGATCGGCGCGCTGGCAGATGACCTCGAGGGCTCTCTGCGGCGGCCCGCAAAGACAAAGCCAAACGTTCGAGCGGCGTGCGGCCTCGATAGCGCTCCTCCAGTTCCAGACGAGTCCTGCATGAGCCAGGACGAAGCAGGTGGCCTGAAACCGTCGCGCTAGTCCGGCGATCTGTTCCGGGAGACAATAACAAGGCGTGCCGTCGTGAAAGAAAATAGGGACACGCAGCTCAGCGGCAAGCCCGCAGATTCGACCGAGATACGGATCGGCCAGACTGAAACCCTGAAGCCACGGGTGGAATTTCAAAGCCCTCGCACCCAGCACTTCGACCGCGCGGCGCACCTCCTCTAAACCCTGTTCCTTCATTTGGGGCCAGGCGGTTGCGACGGGTATGAGGCGGTCCGGCGCGCTGGCCGCCACAGCAGCCACCGTGTCGTTATCCACCGCACATGAGTCCGAGCGGACAATGCCAGCATGAGGATAAAGAAACGCTTTGGTGATGCCATGCTGGTCGGCAATAGCCATCCACCGCGCGGGATCACCGCGATCCCTCTCCTGCCAGGCAATTCCCCAATGGGTATGACAGTCAATGATCACAACGGACCCCTTTTCGCGAGAAGGCGTAACAAGTTCGGACCGTAAAAGTCGCTCCAATCGCCGGGAGGCAAGAGCTTGCGCATCTCCGTCCACTCGACCGCAAGATCGTTGATTGGCGCAAAAGAGCCCATGACGCCCTTCGCCGGCCCCAGCGCCTGCATGTGCGCAGCGAACTTAAACGGCCTGGCGAGCGACGGCTCGACGTACACGTTCTCACAAGAGAGCGCGGCCAAGGCCGCATCATTCCAGAAATCCGTCGCCCCGCAATGCCCCATGATGAAATCGGCCGTGGGATATTGTTCAGCCAAGTCAATCACCTGCCACGGGCTCGCATTGCCGGGCGGTCCCGTATGGATGTAAACGGGCAATCTCTCTTCAGCGGCAATTTCTATCAACGGCCATGCGAGGTCGTCGTTGGCCTGATAGCCCTGAATAAAAGGATGGAGCACCAAGAGCCGAGCGCCTTCCGTTGCGGCCCGCCTGAGTTCCTGTTCTCCCCTTTTTCCAAACCACGGATTGATCGAGCAAGAAGGAATTAGCCGGTCAGGATGCCTCTGGGCGCTTTCCAGGATGAATTTGTTACCCTCGCAATTATCTACCACCATATACCTGTCGACTGGCGTGATTACCGCCCGGTTTACTCCAGCTCTGTCCAGCGCGCGAATGAGATCGTCCGCGCTGAAATCGTATTCTCTATCGTTACCGACCGCACAATAACAGTCTATAGTCACGAGCATACTTGCCAAGCTTCGGCCGTCAAGCCATTGCACAGACGACCGTCAGTTTTCTCGATTATCTCGCACGAGGCCGGGAACTTAATTCCGATAAGCGTTTCGCTCATTGCCTCAAAAATCTCCCTTGACAATCAGGTCATAGTATAGCACATTTATCGTTTAACGATAAGCGGTACAGCGGAACCAAGGTCAGGCATAGACTTAAGGGTAAGGAGTCCTCGGAAATGGAAGTCGGCGCGCCGGACCTGTCCACCATCATTCGCCCTTCCCTCAAGGATTTGGTTTTTGATTCCATCAAAGATGCGGCCATGCGGGGCGAGCTGAGGCCGGGCCAACAGCTTACTGAGATCGGCTTAGCCAAAAAGCTGGGCGTGGGCCAAGCCACGGTGCGGGAGGCACTGATTGAACTTGAAGCCCGGGGTTTTGTTCAAAGACGCAACCGCCGGACCGTAGTGACCTCGCTCGCGCGCGCTGATATCGATGCCATTTACGCGCTGCGCGTCCCCCTGGAGAAGCTGGCGCTGGAATGGCTGGCCGGGCGGGAAAACCGAAACCTGCTCGGGCTTGAAAAAGCATACGCCAGGATGGCGGAAGCGGCGCGCGAGGGTCAGCTTTCGAGTTTCAAGGAAGCCGATCTCGCGTTCCACTCCGAATTGTGGACTGAGGCGCGGAACCGGTATCTCCAGGACATGCTGGAGAGGCTTGTGCCCCAGCTTTTCGCTTTCGCCATTGTGACCATCAGCCATTATCAGCCTGGCCGCTCCAAGCTTGAAGAAATCACCGAATTACATAGCAGGATTCTGGAATCAATTCGTGCTCGCAACGTTGGAGCGGCCCACGAGGCCTTGGAGGTCTCGATGGACCGCTCGTGGGTTCAGAGCCTGAACCTGCCGGAAATTCTGTCAGCCGATCTCTCTTGAAAGGCGTCCAGGAAGTCAGATTGGAAGAGGAGGAGCAACATGGCTTTCTTTAAAAAGCAGGTGATTCCGCTATTGTTGTTTACAACGCTAGGGTTTTCGGTGCCGATGCTGGCACAAGGGTTGGCCAGCCTCCGGGGCACAGTTACCGATCCGTCTGGGGCCGTTGTT
>JASHTR010000390.1 GCA_030040455.1 Terriglobia bacterium
CGGCAAATCCTATTCCGCATAGGATGATGGCTCGCGACCCGACACGATCGATCAAGGCACCCGCCAGCAATCCAAACAAAGGAGCCACAAGAATAGAGCCCAAAAAAATGCCGCTCGTCGCCTGCTGCCGGCTGAATCCGAGGGAATGAGTTAAGGAGAGATAGAAAACGGGAAAGCCGTAGTAAACGATGCCGGTGGTAAAGAAAAGATTCAGGAAGGCGGCAACAACAATCCACCAACCATAGAAAACGCTGTTTCGTTTCATTCTACATCTAGCGTGCCGATCAGCAGAATATCGGCCAAGGATTTTTCGACCCCGATGTCGAAGATGCCCGGCGCAACCCTTTTGCTTTTTGAATGGGTCGTGGGTTCGGGCGGATGGAATGCCCACGGCGAGAAGAAGCGCTCGCCGCGGCGAGCGCCGCCCACGCCTCCCTTCGGTGAATAATGGAGTGCATTATTTATCGTTGTCCACTTAAGAGGGGTAGGAACTTCGCGGTTTGCTCGCGACCGAAGCCCTTTGAGGCAAGACGCGCAGATCGTGACCGTCCATCTCTGGTGGCGGCTGGAGGCCCAGCACGCCCAACAGCGTGGGCGCAACATCCGCAAGAGCTCCTCCCGGACGCAGCCGAAGAGTTGAGCTTTCCCCTGAGACGACAATAAAGGGAACAGGATTTGTGGTATGCGCGGTATGCGGACCGCCGGTTACCGGATCCACCATCAACTCCGCATTGCCATGATCGGCGGTGACGAACATCACCCCTTCCTTCGCACGTACCGCCTGGTAGATTGCGCCGAGGCAGGCGTCAACGGTTTCAACCGCTTTCACCGCCGCCTCCAGCTTGCCGCTGTGTCCCACCATGTCGGCATTGGCGAAGTTGATGATGATGACGTCGAATGAACCCTGCCTTATCGCCTTCACCACGGTTTCCTGGATGCCACGCGCGCTCATCTCCGGCTTCAAATCGTAGGTGGCTACCTTCGGCGAGGGCACCAGGATGCGTTCCTCGCCCGGATACGCCTTCTCCACGCCGCCATTGAAGAAATAGGTCACGTGGGCATACTTTTCAGTCTCGGCAACACGCAGGTTCTTGAGATCGAGCGAAGCCATCACTTCCGCCAGGATGTGACCGAGCTCTTGCGGAGAGAAGACGAAGGGCAGGGTGAATGTCTTGTCGTATTGCGTCATGCAGAGGTAAAAGAGCGCCTCGGGGAAATTGCGCCGGGGAAACGTGGCGAGGCTGGCTTCAGTGAGCGAGCGCGTGATCTGGCGGGCGCGGTCCGCCCGAAAATTAAAGAACATGGCAGCATCGCGCGAGCGGATGGTTGAGACCGGTTGTTGGTCCGTCGCAGAAGGGGTTACGACGATGGGCAGCATGAACTCGTCGGTGACGCCTTGGTTGTAAAATTCCCTGACCGCACTTATCGGATCGGCGGCCTTATGACCCTCACCGTTCACCAGGGCGTCATAGGCCTTCTGAATGCGATCCCAGCGGTTGTCACGGTCCATCGCGTAGTAGCGGCCGGTAACCGTTGCGATCTTTCCGACGCCGTATTCTTTCATCTTTCCCTGGAGCGCAGTAAGGTATTCCGCGCCCCGGGTGGGAGATGTATCGCGGCCGTCTAGAAAGGCGTGCACGAAAGTGTTCGCCACGCCGTTCTCCTTGGCCATGCGCAACAGGGCATAGAGATGCTCCTGGTGCGAATGGACGCCACCGTCGCTCACGAGGCCCAGCAGATGCAGATGAGATTCGCGTCCGCGCTTCATCAATTCCAAGAGCAAGGGCCTTTTAAAAAAGTCTCCGCGTTCAATTGAGGCGTTAATGCGCGTAATTTCCTGATACACGACGCGGCCCGCACCCATATTCAGATGGCCGACTTCGGAGTTTCCCATCAATCCGCTTGGCAATCCGACTCTCTCACCGGAGGCGGAAATCAGCGTCCAGGGAAATTCACGGGTGAGGCGGGCGTAATTGGGGGTGTTGGCCAGCGCAATGGCATTCGCCTCGCGCTCGGCACGATATCCCCATCCATCAAGAATCGCGAGCACGAGAGGTTTTGGTATAGGCATGATTTGATTGTCAGGGTTTCGTCGCGGCCGGCGACGTGGTGGCAAGGCCCAGATCCTCCGCGGAATTTCGCATCGCTTCAATGCAGAAGGCAATATGTTGTTCGAGCGAGACGCCAAGCTCCTCCGCGCCGCGGCGGATGTCCTCCCGGCGGACCGACCGGGCAAACGCCTTGTCCTTCATGCGCTTCAGGACGGAGCGCGGCTCGAGGCCCTGGATCTTGTCCGGCCGAACCAGCGAGCAGGCGGTGATGAAGCCGACCAGCTCGTCGCAGGCAAACAGGGTTTGAGCCAAGCGTGAGTCGCGAGGCACGCCGGAATAATCCGCATGGCCCAGGATGGCGCGTCGGATTTCATCCGGGTATCCCTTCTCTTTAAGAATCTCGCTCCCTTTTAACGGATGATCGGGGGCCTGGGGATAGAGTTCGTAATCAAAATCGTGAATCAAGCCGGTCAAACCCCATGCTTCTTCGTCTTCGCCGAACTGGCGCGCGTAAGCCCTCATGCATGCCTCCACTCCCAGCGCGTGCTTTCGCAGGCTCTCGCTTCGGGTGTATTCGCAAAGCAGATTCCATGCCGCATCCCGGCCCATTCGCGATCCTTCGTTCAGAAGGTTATTATAACCTTCAAACTCCGGGATGGATCAATGCCGCGAGGAATGATAAACTTCCAACCTTTCACAAAAGTGAGAACCAGGAGGAACAATGAGCAACAGGATGGCACGCCGCCGGTTCCTGCAATCGATCGGGATGGCGACTGCGGCAGGCGCAGGACTTGGATTCCCCCGCATGGACCCCGCGGCAGGTGGCCAGGAAGTCGCCCCTGCCGAGGTTCAAAGAACGCCGCGACTCCTTGTGGGCTGCTGCGCTTACTCCTACCGCAAATACCTACTACATGGCCCGATGACCATGGAGGACTTCATCCGGGAAGGGGTAAGGCTGCGACTCGATGGCGTAGATATGACGGCCTACTATTACAAGTCCACCGACCCTGCTTACCTGGCAGGGCTTCGTCACCTCGCCTACAAGATGGGTATGCCTTTTTCGGGCGCGGCGTGTGGCACAAGCATGGTTCAGGCTGAGAGCAGCCGCCGCGCGGAGACTTTGGTAGAGATCAAGAAATGGGTGGATGTGGCGGACATGCTCGGCGCATCGCATCTCCGTGTTTTTGCGGGCAAGGCTCCGCGCGGGTCGACGCTCAAGCAGGCGATGGGCTGGGTGGTGGAAACCATGAAGCCGGCGTGCGATTACGCCGGCAAGAAAGGCATTGTGATCGGCGTTGAAGATCATTCCGGCGTCACGCAAAATGCCGCGGTGTGTCTCGAGCTGATGCATCGCGTCGATTCGCCCTATGCGGGTATCAACCTTGACATTACCCATTTCATTCCTACCCCGACGATAGACCCCTACGCGCAGATTGAAGCCTGTATTCCCTATGCGACCAACACCCATATCCGCGACCACTTTGACGATGGCACGCCGATTGACATGGACCGTGTCTGGCGACTGTTCGCGCGGGCCGGGTTCAAGGGATATATGTCCGCAGAATATGAGGGTAAGAATGAGGATCCCATGACGGGCGTACCCAAGCTGATTGCCCGCATTCGAGCACTGTGCAAGAAGTACTCGAGTGTGTAGAGGAACTGGAAAAATGACTTTTTGCCCAGCGAGGTGTACTCTATCTCCGACCGGATCCTCGCCACGGGTCATTCTTTGAGGAGGCTTAATATGCCAACGCGTCGCACATTTCTTGAAAAGATCGCGGGGGGGACGGCGGCAATGGCTGCATCCACCTTGCTGCCGGCCAGCCGCGTGCTCGGAGCCAACGACCGCGTCCGCTTTGCGCTGATCGGCTGCGGAGGTCGCGGCACGGCCGATCTGAAATCTGCCCTCCGCGCGACCAACACGGAATGCGTGGCCGTGGCGGACGTCTATACGTGGCGCCTCGAGCAAATCAAGCAAGTCGTACCCGGCGCGAAACCCTATGCGGACTTCCGCCACCTTCTTGACGATAAGAGCATCGACGCCGTCATCATCGCCACGCCCCAGCATCAGCATGCGTTGAACTTTGTTCCCGCCATCCGGGCCGGCAAAGACGTCTACCAGGAAAAAACCATGGCCTTCAACCCTGACCATGCACGCCGGATGCGCCGCGCGTTTCTCGGTTCCAATCGGGTGGTCCAGGTAGGTATCCAATCCACCAGCAGCCCCGGCTTCGCGAAAACACGTGAGCTGCTTCAAACGGAAAATATGGGCCAGCTCACGGTGCTCCACATGCACATGTACCGCAACGCTCCTTATGGTGGATGGAAGCGCAGCATTCCGCCCGATTGCGACCCTCACCACGTGAATTGGAAGGTGTTTGAGGGCGAAGCGGCGCCGCATCCTTTCGATCCAAACCGTGTCATCAACTGGCGTTTCTATTGGGACTACTCGGGGGGGAACGTCTATGAGAACATGGTCCACCCGATCGGATTCTGGTACAAGGCGGTGAACGCCAGCATCCCGAGCTTCGTAACCATGACCGGCGCCAATTACCTCTCGCCGGAAATGGAAGTGCCGGACACCATGAACGTCTCCATGGAGCAGCCGGAGAAGATCCTCTTCACCTGGAACTCCGGTTTCGGCAACCGCTTTTACACCGCGGATGACGATGTGCTGATGGGGCGCCACGGAACGCTGATCCGCCGTGACGAAGTGGTTCGCTACGTTCCGGAAGGCGAACGTCACCACGGCACGCCCGCAGGTTCCAGCCATGCTTCCTCTGCCGGGCCGGACATCGTCAGCGGCGATTCAGACACCGACTTGCACATGCAGAACTTCTTCGATTGCGTTCGGAGCCGCAAGGAGCCCAACTGTCCCTTCGAGCTTGGCTATAAATCTGCCATCGCCTGCCAGATGGCCCTCGCCTCGCTCCACCAGAAGCGCGCCGTCCGCTGGAATGCCGAGCGGGAGGATATTCTTCCCGCGTGAGCCAGGGGGGTGCGTCGAAAGTGCCTTTACTTACGATCGCGCCCTTTGGAGCGCGGCGGCTTGCCGCCGCTTTCCCAAGCCCCGCGAGCTGGCCACTGGATATTCCTTCAACGCCGCGAGCCAGCTCGCCGGCGCAAAGCGGCAGCAAGCTGCCGCACTCCAAGGCTCCCGCCTACATAAAGAAGTGTTGGACGCGCCACATTAGCATCGCTTGAGAGTTGCGGCGATCCCTGATGTGCGGGCCCGGTCCTTGAACTGCACTGCGCGCTCGTACCCCAACCAGCCATTCAGCCGCTTTCGGCGGCGACCTGCCGCCAGGCGTTCGATACCATCGAGACTTTAGTCATAGCGTCCGACCTGCAAAACGAGGACGATAACAGCAGGAAGGAGAGAGAATCGTGGGTACCGCACGGAACGTTTTGCTGAACGATCATCATGAGATTTGAAAGGAGCGAGCAGCATGTCGATTGATGCAACAAAGACTGTGAAGGAGATCGTTGTCGGAATGCCAGCGTCCGCGAAGATATTTGAGCAATTGGGAATTGATTACTGTTGCGGCGGCAAAAATCGGCTTGACGAAGCCTGCCAGGCGGCTGGAGTGCCGCTGGAGACCGTGACGCAGGCTTTGGAGGCCGCCGGGAACGGCGAGCAACCTGGGGAAGAAACGACTGACTGGAGCCTGCAGCCGTTGGCAAGCCTGATGAATCATATCGTGGAGAAGCATCACATTTTTTGCCGGCAGGAAGTGGCTCGCCTCGAGCCGCTTCTCCAAAAAGTGGTCCAGGTACACGAGGCTGCGCATCCCGAGCTGCGCCGCATCAGGGAGCTCTTTTCAGGACTGCGCAAGGAGCTGCTGATGCACCTGGACAAAGAAGAGATGACGTTGTTCCCCTACATCTCCCGGATGGAAGAGTCGGTGGCACGAGGCGTTCCTTTTCCCCGGCCGCCGTTTGGCACGGTCCAGAATCCGGTGCGAATGATGGTGCTGGAGCACGATAACGCCGGCGCCGCACTGCATGAGATGCGACGGCTAAGTAGCGGTTACCATTTGCCGCCAGACGCTTGCAATAGTTACCGTGTGCTGTACGATGGACTAAAGTCTTTTGAAAGCGACATGCACCTGCACGTCCACCTGGAGAATAACATCCTGTTCCCGCGTGCGGTTGCGATGGAAGATGCGACAGTTTCCGGAGAAAGTGGCGCTGGGGATCCAGCGCTGCCCTGAATGTCTCTCGGAAGCACACGCTGCAGGAGTTTTTCAGCAAGCGGTTTGATGATGGCATTAGCCTGTTGGCTTGGTTTGAGGAAGGGTTGACGATGAATCAAGTTCACCGATGGATTTGCAGCTCACGATCCTGGAAAAGGAGGCTCGAAGGGGAGGTTCTGCCGTGGGTGCTCGATGGTTTCGATCTCGGCGACCATGTGATCGAGGTTGGGCCGGGTTTTGGGCTCACGACGGGCTGGCTGCGCCGGCGGCTCCAGCAGCTCACGGTCCTTGAAATTGATGGTCGCCTGGCCCATTCGCTGGGTAAGAGCCTCGGCGGCACAAACGTCCGAGTGGTACAAGGCGACGGAACGGCGCTTCCTTTTAAGGACAAATCCTTTTCTGGAGCCATTGCCCTCACCATGCTTCATCACGTTCCTTCCGCTCGGTTGCAGGATAGGCTGTTCAGCGAAGTGCGCCGAGTCATCCAGCCTGGAGCGGTGTTTGTCGGCGTGGACAGCCTTGGGGGCTGGCGGATGCGCTTGCTCCATATTGGGGACGTCCTGGTTCCGGTGGATCCGGCAACACTCGCTCGAAGGCTCGAAGGCGCAGGCTTTACCGACGTCTCGGTCACCTTAGACGGTCGGCGTTTTCGGTTCGCCGCGAGGCGCGGATGAGAGGTGATGCAAGACCCGACATGTAAGAGGCTATGGCCGAGCCAAGCTTAAAACATCCCTCACGACTTGCCCTGCTCGATCCAGCCATCGTTCGCGGCGTCATTGCGCGGCTCCGGCTCACCCATCTCCTCGGCCGCTTTCCGGAGCGCCCCATTTGGGCGCTCTTCATGTTTATCAATGGTTTCATTACAATCGGGATTCTTGCTGGGGTCGCGATGATTTCGCATACGCCTTTTGTATTCCCATCGCTGGGTCCGACGGCGATTCTCCTTTTTTACACACCGCTCTCTCCAACGGCCTCGCCGCGCCACACCTTGTACGGTCATGCCATCGGCATCCTGTGCGGTTATGGGTCGCTTCTGGTCATGGGGCTTCACCACGCCGCTCCGGCCATAGGATCCAACGTGGACTCACGGAGAATCATGGCGGCCGCACTGTCGCTTGCGCTCACGGCCAGCCTGATGATCCTGCTCAAGGCAGCGCACCCGCCCGCAGGCGCCACCACTTTGATCGTTTCGCTGGGTGTTGTGACCAAACCGTTCTATTTGTTGATCGTCGAAATTGCGGTCGCATTGCTCGTCGGGCAGGGAATTGCGATCAATCGCCTTGCCGGACTCGACTATCCGTTGTGGGCTAAGCGCCTCCAGCCGATGCATCCTTGGCAGCCGAAGGCGTCAGCCGAATGACAACGAACCGGCTCAGCATGACGTCCGGGCGCTGAGAGATGTCATGCATTTTAGTTACACAACACTAGCGAGTGTCCTGAGTCAGCGCATCAAGACAGTCTTGCCCAGCCTCATGCGGCAAGAGACGGACCCGGATCATCAAGCCAAGCAGAAGCAGGCAATCCTCTAACGGAGGTATTCGAATGACAAAACGCCATCCCCATCCCTTTGTGATCGCCGACTCCGACGCCGTGCGAACCCTTTCCAACAAGGTTGAGGTTTGGGCACAGCACCAACAGCGAAGAGAAAAGCTGCTGAAGGCCTTTCAAGAGGCGGCGTGCGCCTATGGAAGCGCCGTCGGTAAAGAGCGGAAGGCCTTCTTTCACGGGCTATTAACTGGCTACGCTGTGGCTCTCAAGCTGTGGTAGGCGGAGGCCTATGGGAACCCTGAATCCACATACGGAACCAACTGCAACTTTCGATCAAGACGCAGAGTTCATGCAGCAGGCGATCCGGCTGGCCCGCATCGCCCTCGAGCAAGGTGATGCACCCGTCGGCTCCGTGGTGGTTCGTGACGGGAAGGTCATCGGTGAGGGCGTTGAAGCCGTGCGAAGCGAAAATGACCTTGCGGCTCATGCTGAGGCGATTGCGGTGCGGGAAGCCTGCCACGCACTCGGCTCGCTCGACCTGGCCGGCTGCACCTTGTATACCACAGTGGAGCCTTGCTACATGTGTTCCTTCGTCATCCGCAGCGCGCATGTTTCGAGGGTCGTAACCGGGCGGGCTGTGCCGCATGTTGGGGGGATCAACTCAAAGCATCCTATTCTTATGGATCCCGGCATCCCCAATTGGTCTCGCCCACCGCTCGTGACGACAGGCGTGCTTGAGGAAGAGTGCAGTCAACTGTTCACCAGATAGATCGCCGTCTCGTTGGCGGTGTCCGTCGCCGCGAGATGGCAAGCAGACAAAGGTGATGCTGGCATGACTATGGAATCCATCCAACTTTTTCCGCTGAGCGCTGAAAGCTGATGGCTGAATGCTAAAATCAGATTCCCCGTGGAGTTTACCGTGAGCTTCTTTGCTTTGCCCCGATCGATTCGAAGAGGAGGGAATCGGCTCAAAGCCTACCTTGGGCGAAGCGAAGGGATCGTTCGCAGCGGAAGAGCGAACGGGCTCGGGATGACACGGCTGGGAACAGCGATCGCACGGACTCCAAAACCCGTCGCTGTGCTTGCTACCCATCAGGCGAGGCTTTATTCATGTGGCTAGTTCGTATTGCTCTAAGGCGGCCCTACACGATGGCCGTCGTCGCGCTGCTGATTCTGTTGATGGGCGTTCTGTCAGCGACCAGAATGCTGGTAGACATTTTCCCGACCATCAACATTCCGGTGGTGATGGTGGTGTGGAATTATCCCGGGCTTTCGCCCCTGGATATGGAGCGCCGGATCGTGATCATCGCCGAGCGCGCCTATTCCACAACCGTCAATGGAATCGAGCGCATTGAGTCGGATTCGATCCCCAGCGTGGGGCTGATGAAAATCTACTTTCAGCCCGGCACGGACATCGGCGCAGCGATCGCCCAGGTTTCTTCAGTTTCATCCACGATCCTGCATATCACACCGCCCGGTACGGAGCCTCCCAACGTCATCCAGTTCAATGCCTCGGATGTTCCGGTGGTGCAGATGACTCTCTCCGGAACTCTCAACGAGCAGCAACTTTATGATTACGGGCTAAACTTTATCCGCGTGAAGCTCTTTACGATCCCGGGTCTTTCCACGCCGGCACCCTTTGGGGGCAGGCAGCGGCAAATCATGGTTTACCTGAATCCCCAGGCCATGTCAGCCAAGGGTCTCTCTCCGCAGGATATTGTCAGTGCACTGCAGCAATCGAACGTGATTGTTCCGGCGGGACTGGCGCGCATGGGGCACCTGGACTACGACGTGCTGTTGAACGGCAGCCCAAGCCTGGTCTCGCGGTTCAACCAGCTTCCAGTGAAGGTGGTGAACAACGCTGAAGTTCTGCTCGGCGATGTCGGGCACGTTGAGGATAGCTATGCCGTGCAGGAGAACATGGTGCACGTGGGTGGTAAGAGGGCGGCCTATCTCTCCATTCTGCGCCATGCCGGCGCGTCCACCGTCCGCGTCGTGGATGCCGTTCGCGCAGCGATTCCTTCCATCGAGGCCGTGGCCCCGAAGGGACTCAGTATCCGGCTTGACTTCGATCAGTCGGTGTTTGTGCGGGGCGCCATTAAAGGCGTGATCCGGGAGGCCGTCATCACCTCGCTTCTGATCTCACTGATGATTCTGTTTTTCCTGGGAAGCTGGCGGAGCATGGTGATTGTGAGCACTTCGATCCCACTTTCCATATTGACCGGGGTCATTGTGCTGAACGTCACGGGCAACAGCTTGAACCTGATGACGCTGGGCGGATTGGCGCTGGCGATCGGGATGCTGGTGGATGACGCGACGGTAGAGGTGGAGAATATTCACCGTAACCGGGCATTGGGCAAGCCTCTCACGGTGGCGATTCTGGATAGCGCCTCACAAGTGGCAACACCGGCGATCGTGGCGACGCTCGCTATTTGCATCGTCTTTTTCCCGGTCACCCTGCTTTCGGGTCCTGCCAAATTCCTTTTCACGCCGTTAGCCCTCGCCGTCGTGGCTTCGATGGTTGCATCTTACTTGCTCTCGAGAACCCTCGTCACCACGATGTCCCGCATGCTCATGGCAGGTGAGAGACACGGTGTGGGCAATCCCGCGGCAGAACAGACTCAGCGTCCTGCGGGCATCCTTCACCGTGCCGCCGCCACCCTCAACCGCTGGCGCGATCAGGGCTTTGCCCACTTTCAAAATGTGTATGGAAGCGTGTTGGCAACCGTCCTCGATCACCGCGCTTTCGCACTTCTGGTGGGTGGCTCGCTCCTGGTGGTCTCCGGCCTCCTTCTGACGCCGGTGCTGGGCATGGACCTGTTTCCCTCCGCCGACGTGGGCCTCATGAGGCTTCACTTTCGAGCTCCTGCAGGGACGCGCATCGAAGATACGGAACGGCTGGTGCTTCAGGTCGAGGACCGGATCCGGCAAATCATTCCCAAGAGCGAGCTCAACCAGATTAGCGACATGATTGGGGTTCCCACCTCCTACAACCTCGCCTTTGTGCAGACAGATAACATCGGAGAAATGGACGCGGATATCCTCGTGTCGCTTCACCAGCACCATCGTCCGACGGCCGAGTATCAAGCCATGCTGCGCCGGGCTTTACCTCCGGGCTTTCCGGGTTGCAGCTTCTATTTCGAGCCAGCGGATATTGTGAACCAGGTACTCAACTTCGGCCTCTCCGCGCCGATCGATCTCCAGATCACAGGGCCCGATTACGATCAAGCCGTGGCCTATGCGCGTGAACTATTCAGCGGGATCGAGCAGGTCCCGGGAGCGGTGGATGTGCACATCAAGCAGGTTTTGGATTATCCCACCATGATGGTGAACGTGGATCGGCAGCGCGCAGCGCAACTGGGCCTCAGCCAGAATCAGGTGGCGCAAAGCCTGTTGGTTGCATTGTCCTCCAGCGCTCTGGTTTCGCCCTCCTTCTATTTAAATCCTCAGAACAGCGTGAACTATGTGGTTGCGGTTCAGGTCCCTTTTCAGCTTATCCATTCAACCCCGAGCCTGCTCTCGATGCCGGTCACGACGGGATCCGGAAGCAGCGGCCTGGGGCAGGCTATTCCTCTACCGCAATCGGGTCAACTTCCGGAATGGCCTTCGCAGACGCTCTCGAGCATTGCCAACGTGCATCCTGAGGGGATTCCGCAGGAGATCAGCCATTACACCGTCCAGCGCGTCATCGACGTCGAAGCCAACGTAGCAGGGCGTGACCTCGGAGGGGTCTCACGCGACATTCTGCAAAAAGTTCGAGCGTTGGGCAAGTTGCCGCCCGGCGTGCTGGTGACGCTACGAGGACAGTACGAAACCATGAACCAGTCCTTCCACACTCTCGGGCTGGGGTTGATCCTGGCCATTCTTTTGGTTTATTTCCTGATGGTTGTTCTATTCCAGTCCTGGCTCGATCCCTTCATCATCATGATGGCAGTACCGGGCGCGCTTGTGGGAATCATCTGGATGCTCGCCCTTACCCATACCACGATTAACGTGGAATCGTTGATGGGTTCAATTATGGCCGTGGGTATTGCCACGTCCAACTCGATCCTGCTGGTGAGTTTTGCAAACGACGTCCGCATTGAGCAGGGACTTTCGCCGGTCGAGGCGGCGATTGAAGCGGGCAAGACTCGGCTTCGGCCGGTACTGATGACAGCGCTGGCGATGATCATTGGGATGATCCCGATGGCATTGGCGATGGGAGAAGCGGGGGAGCAAAACGCGCCGTTGGGCCGCGCCGTGATCGGCGGATTAATTGTGGCGACGGCCGCGACCCTCTTCATCGTACCCGTCATCTACTCCCTGCTTCGCCGGGAGATGCCGACGAAGCATCTGCTGGATGAGCGGTTTCGCGCCGAAACGCAGGGCGAGCAGGCGCGAAGGCACATCGACAACGAATAGGGCGGGTCGATCGTATGCCGTCATCGATACTGGGAAACTGCAAGGGGCACGCCCGGGAGTGGCTCTACTTTCGCGGATAGCCGAAAACGATTTACGGAGGATTACCAATGATAGTGACGACCTTTTCTGCAGCGGCGCTCTGCGAGCGCCGATTGGAGTTTCTACATTTCTGGCTGGCACGGGTGACCGGGAGTGGCTCTGCCACATGACTTGCGGAAAGGCTGCGCCTTTCCGTAGTCGGGCTGTATGATATTCAGGGCCGAGGCTGGGCCTCGGCCGGCCTCCTGCCATGACAACGATCAACAAGGATACGCCCTGCCTTTTCATCACCACCGTGGCCCGGAATCGTCTTCCGGTCATTGGGACCGAGGCTCTGAAGATCGTGGGCTGTCGAGCCCTCTTGTGGTGAAGGTGGAAAAGGCCGGGGTTGGGAAAGGCCGAGCCTTTCCGCAAGTCAGGCGGCGAAGCCGCTTGAGCCGGGTAGCGCGGACCTAGGTTTTTTAGGTCCGCGGCTTGTCCTATCCACGCGGTTAAAAACCGCAGACCTCAAATGCAGAGGTCTGCGCTACCCACTACAACAAAATAGCCGGCGCGGACTTATATCGTTGTGTATATCATTGGTAATCCCCAATGGGTTAGGGAGATTCATGGTTGAAAAGAAAAAGTCGCTCCTCGCCAG
>JASHTR010000391.1 GCA_030040455.1 Terriglobia bacterium
GGATGAGCGGCAACGTCAAGTCCTGCATCGCGGGAAAGTTGTGCTCATCGAAGCGATCCAGGGCGTAGGCCTTGCGGGTGAAATCAATCGCGCGAGCAATGTAGGGCTCTTCCTTCTCCAACTCGCTGGGCGTCACAATGTAATTCTGCACGATCGCAGGATAAATCGCTCCACCGATGATGGCCACCACCACCAGGGCGCCCACCGCAATGAGGGCCGGGAGAAGCTTTCCCATCTTCGCCCCCGCAAAAAAAGCCAGCGCCGTCACCCCGCAGAGCACGAGCAGGATCCAGAGCACCGGCAAAGTGGCGTGAACGTCCGTGTAGCCTGCCCCGTGAATCAGGCCGCGCGACGAATAGACCAGATCGTACATCGCCAGGCGCGCGCGGTAGGCGAAAAGCAGAAAAAAAAGACCGCCGAGCGCCATCAAGTGCGATCGCGCGTTGCGGGCCATCGAGACGCCACGGGGCGTCATCCAAACCCCTCCCTCAATAAAGTAAAGGAAGCTGGCACTCAGCAGGCAGGCAATGAGGATCGCCAGAGCGTAGTGATATAGAAACCAGATGAACGGCAGCCTGAACATATAAAAGCTCAGGTTGATTCCAAAGAGCGGGTCGGAAGCCGCCATATGGACCGGATGGGTCGCAAGAAGGTAATCAAACCAGCGTGTCGTGGCCCAGTCGCCGACGAAATAACCCACCAACAGAACGCTGAACCAGATCACGCCGCGAAAGAGAGCGTTGAAGCGGTCGAGGGCGGGAAACTCATTAATGGGATTATAGAGGTGATAACCGGAACGATGTGAAATGGTACGCGCAATAAGAAGATTGATTCCAACCAACACGATGAAGCCGATGCCGAAATAGCCGCTCAATCCGATCTGCGTTCGCAGAGTGGTAAGGTAAATGACCCGGTAGCCCAACTGCTTGAACCACAGCCAGTCCACCAGCAGGCTCAAGCCGTCGGAGAAGAGCGGCGCAACAACCAGCAGAAAAAGGACGACAGCGGCAACCCAACGGGCAAGACGTTCCTGGCGCATAGCAACTCCGTATCTTCACACACGCGGCCAGCGCTGTCAAAGATTTGTGGATGATTCGGGATGATTTATCGCTGAGCGCAGTAATACCTCAGAAACTATCGAAAAACCAAGAGCTTCTCGCTAAGACGCCAAGACAAGTTGAAAGTTTAGAGTCGAGAGTCGAAAGTTTATAAGGAGAAGCCCTTTAACTTTTGACTTTCAACTTTTTTTGTGCCTTTGCGGCTTTGCACCCTTGCGTGAAGCGGTTCGCTTGTCTTCTAATTTTCTCCCAGCCGGTCATATCGCTTCGCGGCGCCTGCGAAGCATGAAGATGGCACCGAAGTCATTCCCGCGTCAGTCGAGGAGGAGGCGGAGAAAGGCGAGCGACTTCCGGCAAGCGGAGCAGGCGCGAGACAGGAACCAACTCGATGTTCTCGCGTTCGAGTTCGGGCACGAACTGCTCCAGCGCGGAGAGCGTTGTGGGGTAAGGATGGCCGATGGCGAGAGCAGCTCCCTGCCGTTCCGCAATGCGGCAGAGTTTGCGTAATTGCTCAACGGTATAAGGGACGGTGTGGACATCGTCGAGGAAGACGGAGCGGTAAAACGCGGGAACGCTCAGGCGCCGCGCGACTTGCAAAGCCACTGAATCCGGCGTTGTCCGGCTATCCACGAAATAAAGATGACGTTGGCCGAGCACCGTCATCACTTTTTCCATCAATTGAGCGTCTTCCGTCGCTCGCGATCCCATATGGTTGTTGACGCCGGCCACCCACGGCACGGTCGCAAGGTCTTTTTCGATCATGCGGGAGACTTCTTCTCCGTCCATTCCCTCCCGAATCTCGCGCGGACTGACATCGGGCGCGAAGTTCGCCAAGGGCTGCATCGGCAGGTGAAGCATGACTTCGACGCCGGCGCGATGCGCGGCCTCCGCCGTCTGGCGGGAATAGGGGAGCCAGGGCATCACTGAAAATGTGAGCTGCGCGCGGATCCGCAGCAGCTCCTGCGCGGCCTTCGGATTTTGACCGAGGTCATCCACCACAATTGCGATGCGGGCAATCCAGGGAACCTCGCGGAGTTGAAGATGGCAGACGGACACGTTCCCTGAATAAAGGGCAATTTCAGATCGGCTGAAACCTTCTGGCAAAGCCGCTTTGATAAAACGAGGCAAAAGGCCCTCTTTAAGCGCTTCCCGCCGGACGGCAATCAGAGTTGGCTCGTAGGCTTGTGGCGAAGCCAGGACCTCGAATGAATTTTCCGGCTCTCGCGCACGCTCCGGTCGTGGCGCGCTGTGAATCCAGACGTTATCCCCTCCGGCCTGCGCCACGACCTGCCGGAAACGCTCCGCCACTTTCATCGGATCGAGGGGCGCGCGAACGCTGGCTGGACGCGCGGGATGGGGAGCCGGATGCCTCCTCTCGTGCACCAGGAAAAATATTGAGAGGCAGCCTGCGGAGGCGAGGATAATCCAGAAAAAATGGTTGGGCTTATTTTTGCGTCGTCGGCGGCGTTTCACTGGGGCCTGCTACGCCGCTTGAGCGGGCGCAGGCTCCTGCTTGAGGACTTCGATTGCCTTTTGAAGCTGGATGTCGTCCTTGGTGCCAAACTGCTGAGGCGTGACGAGCGTGCCGCCGTCCAGGGCAGCGGCTTCGCCGGGGCTTGGAACCATGATGTTGGGGGTTACGCCGTTGTCTTGGATGGCTTTGCCGTCCGGCCCGTAATATTTTGCCACAGAAAGCAGCAGCCCGGAGCCATCTCCAACGGGAATGGCCTTTTGAACGACGCCGACACCGAAGCTGGGCACGCCGACCACATCACCGCGCCTGTCGCACAGGATTGCATCCGCCACAATCTCCGCCGGTCCCGCAGTGGCGCGGTTGATGAGAACGGCCACCGGCATCTTAAAGGCCGTGCTCTCTCCATCGGCAGTGTAATCATGACGTGGACTGCGCTGGCCATACGTGTAAGCGATGAGGCCTTTGGAAATAAACAGGCTGGCAGTTTTAATCGCTTCTTTCGTCTCACCCCCCGCGCAGTCGCGGAGGTCGAGAACCATGCTGGTGGCGCCTTGCCCCACAAGCTCCTTGACCGCATCGGAGATCTCTTCGGCCTTCCCTTGATCAAAAGTGTCAA
The DNA here is from genome assembly GCA_030040455.1 of Terriglobia bacterium. Lineage (GTDB taxonomy): Bacteria > Acidobacteriota > Terriglobia > UBA7540 > UBA7540 > RH2-MAG17b. Next base: position 3,149 of record JASHTR010000391.1, read on the forward strand.
TACGCACGTAACCCGTATGGGCGTCCGCCATCTTGGCAGCAACCGGCGGAGCGGCAATCACTTGCCGCGTCAGAGTCAGCTTCTGAGGCTCACCGTGCGATTCGTCCACGACCCACACGTCCACCCGCGTGCCGGGTTCACCATCCAGGCTGCGCATAATCTGGACGGCGGAAAGCTCGCGCACCGGCTTGCCATTGATCCGGTCCAGCAGGTCGGCGGGTTTGATTCCCGCCCGGTCGGCGGGGCTTCCGGGCAGAACGGAAATGACCGTAGCAAAGCCGAACTTCTTCGAGACGAAAACGCCCACACCCGCCGGGCCGGCTTCAGGGTGCGCGAGATATTCTTTGAATTGTTGGGGAGTGAAATAGGTGCTGTAAGGATCCAGAGCTTCGAGAAGCCCCTTGATAGCGCCTCCCGTCACGCTCTGCAGGTTTGGCTGCGTGACGTAGTCGCTCTTGATGCGTGAAAGAACTTCGCTATAAACACCGAGGTCCTTGTAAGTCTCCTCGCTGGAAGATGTGCTTTTACCGAGTAACCCTCCAACGACAATGTAGCAAACCAGCACACAAGAAACCGCGATCAGAAGAAAACGCAACCGCCCGCTCATCGCTCTAAAGCTCCCTTCCTGCCCCACCCAATATCGTCATTAGTATAACATGCGCGCGCCCGGCAGTGGCCCTTATTGAAAACGGGCCTCTTTGGAAAGCAGTGTCTTCCCTGTCGAGCAATTTAAAAGTGGACTTTCGATACCTTTATTCTTTATATCGGCGCCGTGATAAGATTTTTGCCACCTTGCGAGACAAGAAACCGAAGCTCCCACAACCTTAGAACTGTAGCGGCCCAGTCACGGCGGGTTCCGGCGTATAATCGAGCCATGCCCGTCGAATGGAAACATCATGTGGTGAGCGACCCAGCAATTCTCCGGGGCAAGCCCCACCTGAAGGGAACGCGCATTCCCGTGAGTCTGGTGCTGGGCTATCTTGCCGCCGGGTGTTCAGCCGAGCAGATCATGGCCGAGTTCCCTGATCTCACGCCCGAACAAATTGCCGCCTGCCTCGATTATGCCCGCGATTTAGCCGAATTCGCCGTGGAGGCGTAGTGGCACTGCGCTTCTTTGCCGACCATTGCGTCGCGAATCAGGTTGTAAACGCTCTCCGCGCCGCAGGACATGAAGTGTTGCGGCTGAAAGAGTATATGCCGGTAGAATCACGGGACACGGCTATTCTCGACAAGGCCAAGGACCTGGCGGCCATCCTGCTGTCGCTGAATGGTGATTTTGCCGACATTGTTGCCTACCCACCTGCGCAGTTTGGCGGGATTGTAGCGCTGCAGATTCGCGATCACCCTGAGATCACACGTGTCGTGGTGGATCGCCTCTTGCTCTACACCGCCGCTCATCCCTACCAGAAAGATTATCGAGGTAAGCTACTTTTAGTTGAGGCTCACCGGCTGAGGATAAAGGAATAACTGCTTTTTGCTTATCGCCTTCTGCTTACCGGCTCGGATCGGTAAGCGGCCGCGGATTGAAGTCGCTGGGGATTCGATTCACGACCTTCAGCCGGCGATCGGTAGTGACAATCCCCAGGGCATTGCAGCCATAGCCCGTCTGCTCCGGCAAATGGAGAACCAGCGAATCCGGGATTTCTATGTAACTTGCCGGGAGAGGTGCGACGCGGCCCACCAGCCGCGCCGGGCTGAAAGCGCTCGCCAAATCCGTAACTCCTGGAGTAATCGCGTCTTGCGGACCCAGCTCACTTTCGCCAAACTCCTTTTCGCCTAGCCGCCGCGCGCGCAACTCATCAGGTAAAAGGGCCAGCGGAGGAAGGTTAAACACCGTATCGATAAACTTGACGACCGAAGCCTGGTTTCCCTCATCGTGGGCCACGTAACCGACGCGAGCGTAAGGCGATATGAGAATCAGGGGGACGCGAGGGCCGTCCGT
>JASHTR010000392.1 GCA_030040455.1 Terriglobia bacterium
GACAAAGACGCTTCTGAAATCGGCGTTCAGGATAATGAGTGGATTGAGGCCTACAACGATAATGGCGTCATCGTGACGCGCGCCGTGGTGAGCGCCCGTATTCCTCGGGGGTTGTGCATTTTCTATCACGCTCCTGAACGGACGATTTCGTTTCCGAAATCCCCGACGCGAAATCGGCGGCGCGGTGGAGGCACGAACAGCGTGACGCGGATGCGGCTGAAGCCCGTGCTGATGGCAGGGGGCTACGGCCAACACTCTTATCGCTTCAACGATTACGGTCCGCCGGCTTCTGACCGGGATACATATGTGATTGTTCGCAAGCTCGAAGGCAAGCCGCAGTGGGATTAGAAAGACAGTGACGAGTGACAAGCGGGACAGCTAGCTCTTGGCTTGTCTCTTGTCTCTCGCCTCTGATCTATAGGGAGTCTATATGAACGTTCGCGCCCAGGTCTCAATGGTTTTCCATCTCGATAAATGCATTGGCTGCCACACCTGCAGCCTCGCTTGCAAGAATCTATGGACGGACCGCCCCGGCACGGAATACATGTGGTGGAATAACGTCGAGACCAAGCCCGGCACCGGTTACCCGACGCTTTACGAAGACCAGGAGCAATACCACGGCGGATGGGTGCTTGAGGACGGCAAGCTGCGGCTGAAGCTGGGCAGCAGACCCACGGAGCTTGTGAACATTTCGTTTAATCCCCGGTTGCCGACGCTCGACGATTATTACGAACCGTTTACCTACCGCTACAAGGATTTGATTGACGCTCCGCCCGGAGAAGATCAGCCGGTGGCGAGGCCGGTCTCGATGATCACGGGAGAAGAGATGGAAATCGAGGCGGGACCGAATTGGGACGACGACATGAGCGGCTCGCCCGTCTACGCCTCGAACGATCCCAACCTGCGCAAGGTGATGAACGAAGAGGAGCGACGGCAGTTCTTCGAGATACAGCAGTTGGTTTACTTTTATCTCCCGAGAATCTGCAATCACTGCCTGAATCCGAGCTGTGTGGCGGCCTGTCCAACCGGCGCAATTTACAAGCGTGGTGAAGATGGAATCGTGCTGGTAAGCCAGGAGAAGTGCCAGGGCTGGCGAATGTGTGTTTCCGGCTGCCCTTATAAGAAGGTCTACTTCAATTGGAACTCCGGCAAGGCAGAAAAGTGCATCCTCTGCTATCCACGGCTCGAAACCGGCCAGGCGCCAGCCTGCATGCACTCATGCGTTGGAAAAATCCGCTATCTTGGAGTCCTGCTTTATGACGCGGATCGGATTGAGGAGGCCGCCTCGAAGCCCGCTTCGGAGTTGGTCGAAGCACAACGGGAGATCATTCTGGACCCGTTTGATCCCGAAATCGTCCGCAAGGCCCTCCACGACGGCGTGGATGAAAAAGTCGTGGAGGCTGCCCGGAAGTCGCCGACGTACAGGTACGTCAAGCTCTGGCGATTGGCGCTCCCGCTCCATCCTGAGTGGCGTACTCTTCCCATGCTCTTTTACGTGCCGCCATTACTTCCCGTGACGGCTTCGTTGAGCCAGCAGGGCCGGCAGGAGCTAGCCACGGATTTTTTCAGCTCGCTTGAGAGCGCACGCCTGCCTATCCGCTATATGGCAAGCCTCTTTACAGCCGGGGATGAAAAAACGGTGATTTCCGTTTACCGGAAGCTCTTGGCGGGGCGCGTCTTCAAACGCGCTCAAACGGTGGGAGACATCCCAATGGACGAGGCACTTAAGGCGCTCGATGATGCCCGATTGACCGCCGATGAGGTTGAGGATATTTACCATCTGACGTCGCTTGCAAGCTTCGAGGAAATGTTCGTCATCCCTCCCATGCTGCGCGAGGTGGCAATCGAGATGGGAGTGGACCCACATGAATTTCAGGAAGAACGTGGGGCGGGCTTCGTGCGCGTTCCGGAGCGAGGTTTATGAAGGTGGATGGCAGCGTTTCCAGCTTCTCTGCTTGCGACGCCGCAGCAAGCCACGGCTCGGCCATGAGCAGCATCTATTGCCTCTTCGCCGGCATTCTTGACTATCCCGGCCCGGAGATTTCTGCGCAGGCCCATGATCTCGCTGCACGGCTTGCGGCTTCGAGTCCCGGAGCTGCTCCAACTTTTGAAAAGTTCGAATCGGGATTGCAGGGGATGAGCCTGGGCGAGCTCCAGGAGCTTTACACCAGCACGTTCGATATGCGTCCGGACCGCACGACGAACCTCGGTTGCCACCTTTTCGGTGAGGACGTTCGGCGTAACCTTTTTATGGCGCAACTGAAAGAGCGGATGGAGGCCCGGGAGATCCCGATTGGCCATGAGCTGCCGGATCATCTCAGCCTGGTGTTGCGACTCCTGGCTGAGGAGAAGTCTGAAGACGAGGCGCGCACGCTCATCGCGGACTGCCTGGTGCCGGCAGTGACGCGTATTCTTTCCACGTTCGAGGAGGGTGTGGGGAGTAATCCCTATGCCCAGGCGTTACAGGCGCTCCTGGCGTCTCTCGACGCAGACAGCGTTCTCAGAGCATCGTCAGGATCCTTAAACCTTGCTGCGGGATAGCCGTTGGCAAGGATTTTGCGAGCCGGAGCGGAAACGCCGTCGTTTTGGAGGCCGTGAAATGGATGCTTTCTGGTTCATCGCGTTTCCATATCTGGCGTTGGCGCTCGCTATCGGAGTTGGCATCTATCGCTACCTTACCAGCCGCTACACCTATTCAAGCCTGTCCTCGCAATTGCTCGAAAATCGCAAGTTGTTCTGGGGCTCGGTGCCGTGGCATTACGGGATCACCCTGATCCTGCTCGCTCATCTCTTTGCAGGCCTGTTTCCGGGAGCGGCGGGTTTCATCCTGGGTGGGCGCATTCGCCTGCTGGTGCTTGAACTCACGGGAATGGCGCTAGCTTTTTTTGCCCTCTTCGGATTGATTGTCCTGATGATCCGTCGTCTCCCGACAAATTCGCTGGTGCGCCGAGCCACATCGTACATGGACGGAATTGTGCTGGGCTTCTTATTGCTTCAGGTGGCGACGGGCGTGAGCATCGCTATTTTCGAGCGGTGGGGCAGCCTGTGGTATCTGCGGACTGCGGTGCCCTGGTTTTGGTCGCTGGTTAAGCTTCACCCGGACATGAGCACCGTCGCCACGCTGCCCGGCTTTGTAAAAGTCCACTTCGTCATCGGCTTCGCCATTATTCTTCTCTTCCCTTTTACGCGGCTGGTGCACCTCGTCATGTTCCCGATTCACTATATGTGGAGGCCTTACCAGGTGGTCATCTGGAACCGCCGGCGCGGCCGCGCGGCAGTCCAGCCTACGGAGATCATAAGATGAGCGAGGATTCGGTCCGCGACGCTGCAAAAAACGAAGTCGACCGGCGCACATTTCTGTCGCGGCTCAGCATTTTAGCTGGTTCGATTGCAGGCGTCATCGTGGCCATCCCGAGCGCCGCCTTCCTGCTCGGCCTGCGGAAGGTTCCGTACGTCTGGCGCACCGTGGGCAAACTCGAGGACTTCCAGATCGGAGCAACAGTGAAAGTAGCATTCCTGGACCCCTCGCCGTTGCCCTGGTCTGGAGTCACGGCGAGGACGGCAGCGTGGCTGCGGCGGGAGAGTGCCCAGCAGTTTATCGCTTTTTCGGTCGATTGCACGCATTTGGGCTGCCCGGTCCGCTGGCTGCCCGAT
>JASHTR010000029.1 GCA_030040455.1 Terriglobia bacterium
AAACTGGCAGGTGACCAGATGAAAGGTGGAGTCCGGGTAAGGCAGCCGCTCGCCTTCGCCCTCATCGAAGCAGGCGTTGGAGATGTTCCGCTCCCGTTGAAACTCAACCGCCCGAAGCAGCATGGCGTGAGTTATGTCGACACCGCGCGCAAAGTGGAGGCGAGGGGCCAATGCCAGGACGAGCGTGCCCGGCCCGCAAGCGACGTCCAGGGCGTCTTCACCCGGCTGCGGCCTGGCAAATACGGCTCGCGCTTCTAACGCTTCCGGCGTGTCACGAACCGCAAATTGTGAAAACTCATCCACCGTTCTCGTGAACTGTTTTTGCGTAACGCTCCGGTGTTTTTTTGACATGGTCTTTCAGCTTGATGAGTGACTGCCATCCGGCGATAGCCGAAGATGCCGTGGTTGATGATGCGCCGGATGCCTTTCCGTCATTTCGCCTCGCATTCCCGCCACTTCTGACTAAAGCGATACGATAATGGAAAGTATGGTTTGTTGACAAGGGGAACGTGGAGGGGGATTACCACTCGTTGATGACGCGACACCCACGAACGATGGAAATAAGCGACCGGAGCCTTCAGCGAGCCGAGCGAACCATTTAGAGCCTTGAGGTTTTTATGGTTCAGGTACACGTCACGGCTGCACTTGCTGGCTACTCATTTGGCAACCCCGAGCCATAATGCCTGAGCTTGAAAAAAAGTTCATAGGATTCCCGCCTCAAGAATTCGAACACTTAGCATCCCTTGCGGTAAAATCTTTTGGGCTCGACCCACCGAGACTACTGATAGCCGGCCAACTCTCCGAAATCTTCAACAGTGAGCGTCCCTTGCAGCAGAATATCCGCGGACGATCTTCCGATCATAATGTCGAATGTCCCTGGCACAACCACCCAGTGCATGTTGCGGTCAAGCAGCATGAGATCTTGAGGTCTGATAGTAAAGACCAAAGTTCTTTTTTCGCCCGGGGCGAGCTCCAGTCGTTCGAAGCCTCGAAGCTGCTTGACGGGAGTTGATACCGGTGCAAAACGTTCGTGCAGATAAAGCTGCACGGTTTCAACCCCGGCACGCTTTCCCACGTTTTCAACGTCCACACTGACCCGCGTATTTCCTCCAGAGAAGACCTGGGCTGGCTCGATGCGAAGGTTGCTATATTGGAATTGAGTATAACTGAGACCGTATCCAAAAGGGTAGAGCGGGGTCACGGGCATATCCACATATCTGCCCGTCCCGTAATGCTGAATTCTGTAAAGCTTGGAAGGTTGATAGTCGTAATAATCAGATAATTGCCCGGCGCTGCGGGGAATCGTAATGGCGAGACGGCCGCTTGGGTTGTAATCGCCAAAGAGGACATCCGCAACCGCGTCCCCGCCCTCCTCACCCGGCTCCCAAGCCTCGACAATGGCAGGGACGTGGGCCGCTGTCCAGCGGATAGAAAGGGGGCGACCGTTTACCAGAACGACCACCGTCGGCGTACCGGTCGCGTAAACTGCCTTAATGAGATCCTTCTGCGAGCCCGTCAAATCCAGGCTGGCCACGTCGTAGCCTTCGCCATCTGTGGGCTGCTCCCGGTTGTTTCCTGCATCACTTCTCCGGGCCTGTTCCCCAACCACGACGATCGCCACGTCGGCGTGTTTAGCCGCCCGGATCGCCGCAGCAAAGTCACCCTTCTCCTGACTCAGTATCCCGCATCCTCTCACGTAGGTCACAAGCGTCGAAGGCGGGACCCTACGTTTGATTCCTTCGAGAATCGTCTCCACGTGCTGGAGAACAACCTTCGGCGCGTAGTCGCCCAACAGGTTAGAAGTGCTGTCCGCGTTCGGGCCAATGACGGCAATAGACTTCAAATTCTTTCGAAGTGGTAGAAGGTTGTCGTCGTCCTTTAAAAGAACCATCCCTTCGCGCGCGGCTCGCAGAGCCAGTTCCTGATGCTCCCGGGAATGGATAACCCTTACCGCCCGTTCCGGATCTACATAAGGATGTTCAAAGAGGCCAAGCTGGAATTTCTGTCGGAGCACGCGCCGTACCGCTCTATCGACCAGCGCTACCGGGACTCGTCCTTCTTCGACGTTTTCGACCAGAGGGCCCATGTAGGCAGGCTCGTAAGTGATACCTAAATCAACGCCTGCGCGCAGAGCCAGGGCACCTGCTTCCTTTTGGGTTGGAACGATATCTTCATAAATGAGCGTAGAGAAGCCATCCCCCTCACTCATAACTATCCCTTGGAAACCTAACTCTTGCCGAAGAATCCTCGTCAACCACTTCTCTGAAGAATGGATGGGAACATCGTCCACCTCGGGGTAGCCCGCCATTACACCCAGAGCGCCGGCTTTAAACGCCGCACTCCAAGGAAGCAGGAAGTTCTCGCGTAGCACGCGTTCCGAAAGATCGATGGCGCCTCGCTCAAGCCCGCTTACGGGCTCGCTCTGCGTAGGGAAATCCGTCATCAGGGCGATCACCTTGTCCGGCGCGTTGATATCCGTTCCTTGTGCGCCTCGAACGATGTTTCGAGCAATGCATGCGTAAAGATAGGAGTCTTCAGTGTAGGCTTCTTCATTACGACCCATCCTGGGATCGCGATCGAGCTCCAGCACCAGCGTGGAGAGGACATGGATGCCTACAGCCCTTGCCTCCTGGGCGGCAGCCGCATAAATCGACTTGACCAGGGGCATATCGAAGCTGCTGCCAATGGCCAGACCTTCCGGAAAAACCGTGGCGCCGGGAAACATTGCGCCATGCGTGCCCTCCTCATCTTCCAATAGCGGGATTTTCAAGCGTGTTTGCGTTAGCGCAATTTTTTGAAGCGAATTGAAGAACTCTGCTTGCTGCCGCGGCCCTTCATGAAGGATCGTGTTGGCGAGAGTGAAGAAGCCGCATCCGGGGCCGATCTCGTGAGTATAAGTTCCCGCCGCGAACCTTTTGCACGCCCCCATTTTTTCAGGGATGGTCTTTCCAAGCTGACTCACGTAAACGCAAGGCAGATTGAGCTGCCCAACCTTTTCCTTGAGCGTCATACGACCGAGCAGATCGTTGACTCGCCGCTCGAGCGGCTGTCTTGCATCGAGATAGATAGGGACATCGGGTGAAGACTGCGAGTACAGCCGCGTGCTGCCGGGCAGCGCCAATCCCAACGCGAGGAGTGCTAACTTCAAACCTCGCAGTAGTCGCACCGGCACACCTTGACGTTTGCATTTACTCCTAAGGTTCGCCTTGCTAGTAAACACTCCCATCATCTCTCCGTTCCGTTTCTGTTAAATTCGGTCTTTGTCGCGCCGCGTCTGTCTTTGAATGCGGTGGCTTTTCGACGCACTTACGAGCCTTACGGTGTTGTAGAGCAGCGCTCGCAGTATCACGCCGCGGGTCATCGTCCAGTGAACGTCAGGTGCCGCAGGAGTAAAAGGCGAGTCCCATGCTGGAGTATGGGGCGTCGGGTTGCGATAGAGCGTTCGCCGTGCAAGCCGGAGCCGGCCGGATGCCGGTGGTCCCAGAGATTTTGACGCGCTTTCGCAGGCTGAAGGACCCGCCACGACAGCCTCGACAATGTGCGGAAATTCCAAGGCGGAGGTGCGGGGTTTGGACCTGCCTTCCCTCGAATAGAAGGTTTTTTGTGTCAAATCTGACGGCCGGCAAGGTGGCTCACCACGGTGGCAATCAAATCGGCTTCGGCCCTCCCGGTAAAGGGCGTCGTGTGGGGCTCGTACCCGCCATACTTGAACGCGACCTCGGTGGGAAAGTAACCGAGCCAGCCGTTGCAGTAGCCGAAGTAAAACGTGTACGGGTAAGACGATTCGTTCCGGATGTGCATCGAGATTTCGCAAAAGAGCTCAACGGGCAACGACCAAACCACAATATCGTCGTTGATCTCGAGGAATCGCACCGGCAGCCGGACCATTGTCGTGCCCGTGCTCGTCACCCGGATGTACTTGCTAAGGTCGGGGATCCAGGCCAGGCCTGCCTTGCGCGGAGTCTCAACGATCTCTTCCCCGAGACGCAGCGCCACGCTTGCCGTCGTGGACTCGATGCACTGGTTGGCTTCCAAAATCCGGTTGCCAAGGAGTACCCGGAATTGACTCAAATGCCCTTTCTGAAAGTTTGGCTGGGTGGTGTAAATCGGGGCCAGGTTGCCGGCCGCGCCGTTCATGTAGAGCATGGGCGCTCCGATTTCCTGCTCCACGTATTCAGCCACTTCGCCCGGTGCATCGGCGGTGATCTGAAGGTTTTGCCCTCCGAGCACGGTCCCGTGCATCGAGTAATTTGCGATCAGAACCAGCGGTTTGCCATCCGCCTTGTCCAAGCGAATGAGCCCGATTTGCCGGTCCATAGCGCCGTTGGGGTTGAGGCCTAAGGACGTGTGCCCATCGAGGTCTCTTGCCCGCCGGTTCATATTTGCCAGCGACATTCCCCAGCCTACGCCGAGCCGCGCCGGCTCAAGCTTCGAGACTGCATCCCTAACCGCCTGGAGGAGCTTCGCCTTGGCCATCGCAGTGTACTCGGTGTTCTGCTCGTGCTTGTATCGCCCCGGCATGAAAACAGAGTCTAGCGCAGGAGGAGCGAGTCCGGGTGCAGAGTGGGTATGAGTCGTAGCCCACCAGAACTGACGCCGCGTGATGCGCACGTCGTGGTGAAGAGCCAGCGCGACCTCGTCATATAAAGCGGGAGAAATGAGGCAAGTATCGGTAGAGATAAGAACGAAGCGTGTCTGGCCATTATCCATGGCCACAACGCGATGGTAGAGACGGTCGTGAACACCGGTCGACTGCCTCGCCTGATAGCCCCGCAGCCATTGCGGCTTGCTTGGCGTGATGTCCGCTTTTACCACCGCGGCTCGAAGCGCACCGGCTTTCGAGTCAGGATTAGCTGAGGCTTCGCTCGCCGGAGATGCCGCCTCGCTGAACCTGGCCGCGGAGAGCGGATTGCGCAGCATGACGCTTCCACCCGCTGCTCCGAAGCTCGCGAGCAACTGCCTCCGCGAGACTTTACAGGGTTTCTGTGTCATAAAATCGTCTCCTATTGCTGTTCTAATGGCTGGCTCGGCGTGCGCGGTCTTCCAAATGTGAGGCTTGTCAAATGTCGGTGTGCCGGTTCAAACTGACCAGAGAACCGGACAGGCGTCCGCTAAACGGCTCAGGTCTATTTCAGCGTCCACAGAATTCGCGATAGCTCAGAAGTTTGATTCCACGCTCCTCCACAATTCGCCTGATCCTGGGGCTGGTATAAGCCAGCGTCTCAGCAGCACGGTTTTTGCCTACCCCTAGGGTTTGCACGTCTCGCGGTGCAGAATGAATTAAAGCATCATTTTCGATAGATGGATAGCCCGGGTGCGCAATCAGTAGGTGTACTCCCGGCTGCAAATTTTCTAGAAGATTAACCAAAACCTTCTCTTTTTCCTCTGGAGCAGGAGAATAGATTCCGAAGTCGTCCAGCTCCCGCTCGCCCAGGAGACAGGAAACCGGAATACAGTACTCTTTGCTGATTCGCTCTACAACGGGACGGAGTTTAGAGTCGTACGGCATGATGTAGTGGGTGTCAAGATAATCCACCTTCACCCCTTTTTTCTTGGCGAGATCGATTTGGGCTCGGAACTCCTTTTCAAGCTCTGTAATATCGGGATTGTGCGACCAGAATTCGTCGGGAGAACGATGGAGGAAACCATCTTCATCCACGAGTGTGCGGACTGCGGAATAAGGTAGGACCGGTCGCCATCGGTATCCCCGCCATTCGCCGATGATGCCCAAGTGCACTCCGAAGCAGAGGCTGGGATGCGCGCGGGCTATCTCGGCGGCCTCTTCAAACCACGAAGCAATTACAAGCATCGCCGCGGATTTGATAATGCCGTATCTCATAGAATCTAGAATCGCGAGATTGCCGGTGTGCGTATAGCCCATGTCGTCGGCACGAGTGATAAGAATAATCTCCTGGTTCTCCACCTTCAGAGCACCTCACCGTAAGGATCCGCGAGAAGTAGGACCTCTCCGGGCATTAAGCATGATGTTCACAAAACTCGCTGAGAGCTGCGCTTCCCGAGTACTAATACGAATCACTACCTTGCCGCTGGCTTCAGACGGCTGTCTCGTTCAGCTCAGGCTTAACAGGACGACTGCTACGAAACCCAACACAATTCCAGCAAGGGTGAGGCGGTTCATTGTTTCCCTAAAAAGTACCCATCCCCCTATCGCGACCACTAGAATCGATCCCCCAATCGCTACCGGGAAAACGACGTTCCCGGGAACTTGCAAGTCAAGCGCTCTCGCCATCGCGACTTGGCCACCGATGCTCAAAATGCCCATCAGAGCTCCTAGCCCAACTTCCTTTTTGCCGAGGCAAAATCCTTTTAATAGTGAGGGTAGAGCGATGCTGGCCAAACCGGCACCATACCACACGGTGAGATAGGGGAATTTGATGACAGCCGGAAGCTGCCATCCGGCAAGCAGTTTGAGCCCAAAGGAGCTCATTCCATTGGTGAGAAGCACAACGAGCATTAGCAGAAACCAC
>JASHTR010000393.1 GCA_030040455.1 Terriglobia bacterium
AGATTTTGGATTAACATCCTTATTTCGCGCGCGTCTATACACGCGCATTAGTCAAGAGCCGGGCGAATTCCTCGGATTGGATGATGCTCTCTGAAGAGGATCTCAATAAAGCCGCGACTGACGACGTTACGAAGCCGGAACGAAACTCCAAAATCCAGAGGACTGTTGTCTCAACAAAGACATGACCAGACCCTGAATCCAAATCCAAAATCTAAAGTCCAAAATTATTTATGCCTTTATATCAAGCCGTCGTTCTTGCCATCGTCCAAGGCCTGACGGAATTCCTGCCGGTATCCAGCACGGCGCACCTGGTGCTCTTTCCTTGGTTCGCTGGCTGGAAAGATCCGGGACTGACGTTTGACGTGGCGCTTCATGCCGGGACGCTGGTTGCCGTGGTCATCTTCTTCTGGCGGATGTGGCTGGACATGCTGAAAGCGGCTGCAGGGCTGGGCGATTCAAGGGATCCAGACGTACAGCAGAATAGGAAGCTGTTTTGGCTGCTGGTCATTGGAACCATTCCTGCCGCCATTGCAGGGGTAGCGTTTGAGAAGGAAGCCGAGTCCGCTTTTCGCACGCCACTCGTCATTGGCATCTCGCTGATCGTGGTGGCGCTGATCATGGGGTGGGGCGAGGCGGTGAGCCGAGATAACGAATCACTCAAGCAGGTCAGCCTGTTGGATGCGATTGTGGTCGGCATCGCGCAGGCTTTTGCGGTAATCCCGGGCGTTTCCCGGTCCGGGAGCACCATGACGGCGGGACTCTTTCGCAGCATGAAGCGCGAGACGGCGGCCCGATTTTCGTTTCTTCTTTCCACTCCCATCATCGCCGGGGCGGCCGCAAAGAAGGCGCTGGAAATTCATCACGAAGGTGGTCTTACTCCGGATATGCGAATGCCCTTTCTCGTGGGAATCGTCATTTCGGCGATCGTAGGCTACGCGGTGATCGGCTGGCTCATCCGTTACCTCGAGCGACGCACGTTTAAGGTTTTCGTCGTTTACCGTGTTGCCCTGGGTGTGGTAGTATTGGTTACAGGCTTGGGATTGCATCGCGGAATATAGACTTCAGGTGTCAGGCGCCAGGTTTCAGGTCTTGGTGCCGCGCCAGCAGTTTGTGACACCTGTAACCTGAAACTTGGCTTTGCCATGCAATCCGCCTCTTCCACTCAAACGCCCCGCGCGCGGGAAAGCCGGCCCTCAAACCGCGACGCTCGCCGCCGGTCTGAAGTGTTGGGACTGCTCCTGACGGTGTTGGGCCTGCTGCTGATTCTGAGCCTTGCCTCCTATCATCACACCGATCCTTCGTTGGATACCACAGCTTCCACTGCAACCGTGCAAAATTGGATTGGGCCGACCGGCGCTTACGTGGCGGATGCGCTGCTGCAAATCCTGGGGTGGACGGCATTCTTAATCCCGCTGCTGTGCTTCCTGGCGGGCGGAAGGCTCCTGCTGGCGCGGCCGCTTGGATCGCCGGGAGCCAAGGCCGTGGGCGCGGCGCTGATGATTGCTTCGCTCGCGGCGCTGCTCGAGCTTTTTCCGCATACCCCGCTGGTGTTCGGCTTCATTCATGGAAGCGGGTTAACAGGTTACCTGCTCGCGGCCGGCCTGGTGCGCACCTTCAATCACGCCGGAGCGATCATTGTCGCCGCCACCGCTTTCTTTTGCTCGCTGTTTCTTTTGACGAAGTTTTCTTTTTCCTCTTCCGGGAAGTTCCTGGTGTTCGCCTCGAAGGGGCTCACTCGCCCATTCCGAGAGCGGCTGGCCGCATGGAAAGAGGCGCGAGAACGCGCGCGCCTGCTGCGGAAAATTACGAGGGAGCGCGTCCTGGGGAAGGAGCCCGTTGTAAACCGGAAGCCCGCCAGCCCACCCGAGATGCTGCCAAAGCCGCAGGTCGTGGCGCGTGCGCCGGTGGAGGCTGCTCCTTCCGATGCGCCCAGCGAGGAGGGTGCAGCCTGGCAGCCCAGTGGCCTTTCTCTTATCTCTACCGACGCGCAACAGCAAACCGTGCAGCGGCGAGGCGCCGGCCCGCGGATCGTCCCTCGCAAGGGTCTCCGGTACAAGCTCCCGAACACGTCATTGCTGCGGCCACCTGACGGCCAGCAGGGTGTAGATGAAAAGGAATTGAAGCAGCGGGCCGAGCTGTTGACCGGCAAGTTTGGGGAATTTGGCGTTACCGGCGCAGTGACTCAGATTCATCCCGGGCCAGTAGTGACGACCTTTGAGTTCAAGCCGGAAGCGGGCATCAAGTATAGCCGCATTACAAGCCTGGTGGACGACCTTTGCCTGGCGCTCAAGGCCGAGTCGATCCTGATTGAGCGGATTCCCGGCAAATCCACAGTTGGCATCGAGGTTCCCAACCTGCATCGGGAGATTATCTATCTGCGCGAGATTCTCGAATCGGGCGAGTTTGTGGCTGCGCCTTCGCACCTGACGCTCTGCCTGGGCAAGGACATTACGGGTAAAGTAAAGGTGGGGGATCTGGCGCAAATGCCCCACCTGCTGATCGCCGGCTCAACGGGCTCAGGCAAGAGCGTTGCGATTAATTCACTGATCGTTTCCCTCCTTTTCAAATGCACGCCGGAGGAAGTGCGCCTGATTTTGATCGACCCGAAGCGTCTTGAGCTGAACCTCTACGACGGCATTCCGCACCTTTTTACGCCCATTGTCACTGAGCCCAAGGTCGCCGCCAACGTCTTGCGACGGGCCACGCTGGAAATGGAGGAGCGTCTGAAGAAACTGGCGCAGCACGGCGTGCGCAATATCGCGCAATTTAACGCATTGTTCGAGCCGGATGCCAACCTGAACCTCTTTGATTCGAACGGTCAGCAGGAAGCCCCGCTACCATACCTGGTGATTGTAATCGACGAGCTCGCGGACCTGATGATGGTCGAGCCGCAAGAGGTTGAGGAGTCCATCACGCGCCTGGCACAGATGGCTCGCGCCGTGGGCATTCACCTGATTCTAGCGACCCAGCGCCCATCCGTGGATGTAATCACTGGTCTGATCAAGGCAAACCTTCCTTCGCGGGTCTCTTTCCGTGTGGCCTCCAAGGTGGATTCGCGCACTATTCTGGATTCCAATGGCGCCGAAGCTCTGTTAGGACGGGGTGACATGCTCTTTATGCCACCCGCAAGCTCCCGCCTGCTGCGCCTTCACG
>JASHTR010000394.1 GCA_030040455.1 Terriglobia bacterium
ACCCGAGCCGGGAACACTTCCTTTGTAGCTCACCAGTCTTTGCGGATTTATTCTCTTTTACCGGCAATGGGCTGCGCGGCAGAGCGCGTCTGCAGCCTGATTGCGTGGCTGGGGGGTTGCTCCAAAAGGACATGCAGCCATGCGATGAGTAGCGCAGGTGCAACCCGCCGGCAAGAGCTTTCATCACGTTCCCACAACCGCGTCCCGCCAACGAGCAGCAACGACAGCACTTTGACGGCCATCTCGGAAGCTGTTAGAATGAAAGTGGCAGGGCGGACGATCAAGGAGGTTCTCTTGCCACTCTACGAGTATCAGTGCCAGCAATGCAAGGCTCATTTTGAGAGAATCCAGAAGTTTTCCGATCCTCCGCTGACTCGTTGCGAGAAGTGTGGAGGGAAGGTCGAGCGTCTGCTCTCCTCGCCAGCCATCCAGTTCAAAGGGGCAGGGTGGTACGTCACCGATTACGCTCGCAAGCCAGCTTCCGAGGGTGCTAAAAGCTCTCCCGAACCTGCGAAGCCCCCCGATGCCAAAGCTTCGGATAACGGGAAAGGGAGCGCAAAGGCCCCTGAAACCTCTCCTATAACCAAATAGTCAGATTTTCAATCCCTTCAAATATTTCCTGAAAGGTTTCCCGATCTCTGGCTGTTTGAGCGCTATCTCCACAGTTGCTTCGAGAAAGCCCAGCTTATCACCCGCGTCGTAGCGCTTCCCTTCAAAAATGAAGCCGTAAACGGGCTCTTTTTTCAGAAGGCGGCGGAGAGCATCCGTAAGCTGGATTTCGCCGCCAGCTCCCCGGGGCGTGGAAGCCAGCTCCTTGAAGATTGAAGGCGTCAGGATATATCGTCCGATGATGGCGAGGTTAGAAGGGGCTTCGCGCGGCTCGGGCTTTTCCACCATATCCGTGATGCGGAAGAGCCGGTCGCGCAGGTCGGCATCAGCCACAGGAGTGCCCTTGATGATTCCATAACTTGAGACCGCCTTGCGGTCGACATTTTGGATTGCCACCACGCTTCCTCCGAAGCGGCGAAACACCTCCATCATCTGTTTGAGGCAAGGTACCGGGGCATCGATGATATCGTCCGCAAGGAGCACGGCGAAAGGCTCCGCGCCGATCATGGCTTTCGCCATCAGAAGCGCGTGGCCGAGCCCAAGGGGATTCTTCTGCCGGACGTAATTGATCTCCACGAGCCGCGAGATGGAGCGAACCTGGTTAAGCAACCGCTCCTTGCCCCGTCCCGCCAGCATATGCTCCAACTCGAAGGAGACGTCAAAATGATCTTCAATAGCGTTCTTGCCGCGTCCGGTCACGAAGATGGCCAGGGGAATGCCCGAAGCCGCAACCTCCTCCACGCCGTATTGCACGAGCGGTTTGTCAACAATCGGCAACATTTCTTTTGGCTGAGATTTGGTGGCCGGAAGAAAGCGGGTGCCGAGCCCCGCAACGGGCAAAACCGCTTTTCGGATTTCCAGCGTTGCCCATCTCCCGTTTCGCTCGCTTTCGTGCGCCATGGCTTCGCCTCCTTCGGCCTCTCGTGTGTATGCTAGCATAGTTCTTTGGAGTCGCCGGTCGATGCGGGTTTTGGGCATTGAATCCAGTTGTGATGAAACGTCCGCCGCCGTGGTTGAGGACGGAAATCGTATTCTCTCCAACATCGTCGCGTCTCAGGTCCTGACGCACGAAAAATACGGCGGTGTCGTGCCGGAGCTTGCCAGCCGGGAACACCTGAGGAAAATTGCCCTGGTGGTGGAGGAAGCCTGCCGCAAAGCCCAAACCACGCTCACGGACGTTGATGCTGTAGCCGTGACCGAAGGACCAGGATTGATTGGATCGCTTCTGGTGGGGTTGGTTTACGGCAAGGCGGTGGCGCTTGCTCTCGGCAAGCCGCTGGTGGGCGTCAATCATCTGGAAGGCCACGTTCACTCCGTATGGCTTGAGAATAAGATTGCGCTTCGCGCCGGCACGACCACAGCGGAGGCCGGCTTCCCCAACGTAACGCTTGTCGTCTCGGGCGGCCACACGAGCCTGTTTCACGTTGAGACGCGCAACGAAGCCACAGTCCCGATATGGACCTACCATCGCCTGGGCCAGACACGCGACGACGCGGCCGGAGAAGCTTTCGATAAAGTCGCCAAGCTGCTTGCGCTGGGCTATCCGGGCGGCCCGGTGATCGACAAGCTGGCGCGATCCGGCGATCCGCATTCGACGAAGCTTGGCCCGATCAGGATGAAGGGTAATCCATTCGATTTCAGTTTTTCGGGACTAAAGACCGCCGTGCTGTACCGAGTGCGTGGCAGCGAGTTGGCGGGCGAAGCCGCGCGGCGCCGCGAATGGCGAAAATCGGCAGGGGCTGTCGCGGCAGAAGATTTGCGCGCGCAGTGTTCTCCGGCAACCCTCGATCTTGTCGCAAGCTTTCAGGAAGCTGTCGTGACCGATCTCGTGGAGCGAACGTTGGGCGCCGCGCAAGCGCTCAACGTGAACTCTATTTTTGTCACCGGCGGCGTGGCGTGCAACTCACTTCTACGCTCCCGCCTGAAGGAAGCTGCCGAAGCCGCGGGGAAGCAAGCCTTCTTCCCTTCACCCGCCCTTTCCACCGATAATGCCGCCATGATTGCTGCCGCTGGTTATTTCAAGCTGAGGGCGGGCGAGCAAGCCGGGTTCGGCTTGACCGCTCATGCTTCCTTTCCTCTCGGCCTTGCCGCGCCTGCCTCGGCCGCCTATGTCCAAACCACAAAAAACCCGCCTGGACCGCCTTCTGGTTGAGCGAGGCCTTGCCGACTCGCGCGAGCGGGCGCAAGCGCTGATCCTTGCCGGACACGTTTGCGTCAACAAGCAGAAAATTGAAAAGTGCGGGGCGGCGGTGGAAAGAGGGGCCGAGCTTCGCCTGCTCGGTAAAGCCTCACCCTACGTCAGCCGGGCGGGACTGAAGCTTGAGGCGGCGTTAGATCACTTTCACCTCGATCCAGGAGGAAAAACCTGCCTCGATATCGGCGCGTCAACCGGAGGTTTCACCGATTGCCTGCTCCAGCGCGGAGCCGCTCGCGTCTTTACCGTCGATGCTGGAACCAACCAATTGGATTGGAGAATCCGGCAGGATGCCCGCGTCACCGTTCTCGAAAAGACCAACGCTCGCTACTTGAAATTGGAGCAGGTCGGCGCCGAAGTCAGTTTCGTCACGATGGACGTTTCCTTCATTTCATCCACGCTCATCCTTCCCGTGTTGCCTCCGCTTTTGAAGGCCGGGGCCGATACGCTCGTCCTCGTTAAACCGCAATTTGAAGTAGGGCGCCGGCGGGTAGGAAAGGGCGGTATTGTGCGCGACCCCGCATTGCATCTGGAGGCAATTCAAAAGGTGGTCGGAAAGCTTCGGGAATTGCGCTTCAACATCTCAGCTCAGGTTGAGAGCGCGCTGCCCGGCGTCGAAGGTAACCGAGAATTCTTTGT
>JASHTR010000395.1 GCA_030040455.1 Terriglobia bacterium
TGCCAATGGTTCGGTGTCGCAATCGAAACGGCATCAATCGACTTGTCGTCCAGCAGCTTGCGGACGTCAATATAGGTGACAGGCTTGGGAACGCCCATCTCCTCCATTTGGGCCAGGCGTTGCCTCAATACGTTCTCATCCACATCGCAGACAGCAGCGATCTCGACGTTGGATATTTTCGAGTAGTTGCGAACGTGGTCCATCCCGCGTCCGTGCAGGCCGCAAATGGCAACCCGAACCCGGTCGTTCGCCCCAAAGACCTTTTCAGGATGCGTGATGAAGGTGATGCCTCCGAGCGCTGCCATGCCGGCAGTGGCCGTCGCGCTGGCCTTCAAAAAATCCCGGCGGCTTACCTCATTTTTATTGTCCATCATTTCCCTCCTCGGAGCGGGGTAGCGCAGCCGAGCCACAATCGAAGCGGCGCTCTCTGGGCCCTCAGTGCTAAACCTTTCCTGAATGCGGAAGCCACTGAAAGGGCCTGCCCCAAAACAAGAATTTACGCCCTTGCAATGCAGGGTTGTCGCTTAAGTTTGCGGCTTGTCCTATCCGCAAGAGAAAAGCCGCGGAGTTAAAGCGCAATTCTGCGCTACCTGACTACTGCTGTTCGGCTGCATACGCCTGATAAGCTTTCGCTACACCCGCCTGAATGTAGTTTCCATGATGAATCAGGACGCGATAGCGAAAAATGAGCGACTGGTGCTGGGGTATGGTCCAGCTTCCATCCTGCTTGGGGTCATCAGTAAATTCACGGATCCCGAACGGGTTCGCCGCAAACAGTCCGTAACCCCGAGCGTGCCAGTAGGTGGGATGACGGAAACTCATGGGGCTGTCGAAGATCGCAATGCCGACTTCCTCTCCGTTCACCACCCCATCATAGTCAACCCAGTCCGCGCGTTTCCCCCAAACTTCCTTATCACCCACGGCACCGTTCGAATTGACCATGCGCGCGGGCGGCGAATTGAGCGCTGCGACCAGCCGCACCCCAAACGTCCCTTCCTTCGTGTCTCCCATCGTCACGTCCGATCCACGGCTCGCCCGGATAACGAATTCGCAGTCGATCGTCCGCGTTCGCGTGTCGCCTCGGAACGTGTACGTCTGCATCTCTTCGGCAATCACCCGGCCGCGCGGACCGGTGAGATCAAAGTTCGCGCGCAAGATTCCGGATTGCGGCCCTCCTTCCATTTCTTCCAGCTTGCGGAGCACCGTTCGGCCAAACGCCGTGTCGTCACTCCACTTTGGAAAAGCGGCTTCGCCCCAGAAGTCGATCCCATCGATGTCCCCATGGCCGAAAAACAGGTCGCGCTGATGCGGCTCAAGGTTCCGGTCGTGAAGGTGCGCAGCAGGAACCGTGTTGCCAATGGGAAAATAGCGGGTAACGATGGTCCCCTGCGCGCTGCGTAACGGCTGCAAATAGGGCTTCGCCACGCTTGGAGGAAAATAGTACGTCGTGAAGAGCCGATCGCCAACGAAGACATCAATGTGTGTGCCGGAGCGCTTGAAGGCCACTGCCTGCGGCGCACCGAGCAACAAAGAATGAAACCAGAATCCTGCCACGAAGGCAAGGATAAAAGGCCGCATCCTGTATCCCATCATTCAACCTCGTCAGTCGAGAAGCGGATGGCATTATATTTTGCAAGTATCAACAAGCACCGTCGATGACCTCCGCGACGCGCCAGGCGGACCGGATGGCAGTGTCCTGGCCCGAGTTGTAATTATCGGCGTAGGCGCCCGCGAAGTAGACCCAACCAACCGGCTCCATCCTTGCCGGATAGATTATAGGCAGCTCGCCGGGCGGATAGAGCAACGTTTCGCACGCGCTGGCCCACGGGCCCAGCGCCCAATTATACTCCAGCGCCCGCTCTATGCCGCGCACCTTTCCCGAGTAAAGTTGCCGGAACGTCTTCAATGCGTCGTGAGCCGAACTGCCCGTCAAGCCGGAACTCAGCAAGATCGCGCACGAAGTTTTCACTGATGGTCTCGAGGCGAGCGACTCGAGTTCGGATTCCCGGATGGCCAATCATCAGGCAGCCTGATGCTCCGACTTCGTGGACAGAAAAAACTGAGGGCCTCAACTATAATAGGTGGTGTTTCGTAATGCCTTAGAAGCTGCCTTGAAAATATGCTCGAGGTCATTCCCCGCCAAAGCAGCAAAGTGGAGGGAAATCAAAAGTAAATGTTAAAAGCCGCATACTACGAAGGGAACCAGAGCGTCCGCGTCGGAGCATGCGCGCCGGTGCCTCCCGCTCCCGGCCAGGTGCAGATCGAGGTCTCACACTGTGGGATTTGTGGCAGCGACTTGCACATGTTTCATGGAGCTATGGATCAGCGCGTTCACATGCCGTTTGTGTTCGGCCATGAAATGTCCGGCGCCATCGCGAGAGTGGGCGAAGGCGTGAACGGATTCTCGCCCGGCGACCATGTGACGGTACGTCCGATCGATCCTTGTGGCGAGTGCCCGGCGTGCCGCGCCGGCCATTCGCACGTCTGCCAAAGACTGAAGTTTATAGGCTTTGATGCGCCCGGAGCTCTCCAGTCGCTATGGACGGTCCCGGCGCATACGCTGCATCGCTTGCCCGCTTCGCTCCCTCTGGAAAAGGCGGCGCTGGTTGAGCCGCTCTCCGTGGCCTGCCACGATGTTCGCCTTGCGGGCGTAAGAAAGGGAGAATACGTGGTGATTCAAGGCGGCGGTCCCATCGGCATACTGATTGCCTTGGTCGTGCGGAATACCGGCGCCAGGGCAGTTATTTCGGAAGTCAATCCGTTTCGTCTGAGCCTCGCCCGCGAGCTGGGCTTTGAAGCGGTGAACCCGAAAGAAACCGACCTGGTGAAGCACGTCATGGACGCCACGAGGACCGCCGGAGCGGACGTGGTCTTTGAGGTCTCCGGCTCAGCAGCCGGGGCGGAAACGATCACTCAGCTCGCGCGCGTGCGGGGGCGCATCGTGGTGGTGGCGATCTTCAGCCACGTTCCCAAAGTCGATCTCTTCCGTATTTTTTGGCGCGAGCTTAGCCTGCAGGGTACGCGGGTCTACGAGCCGGAGGATTTCGAGCAGGCGATTGCTCTCGCAGCCTCTGGAACCCTGCCTCTTGAACGGCTCATCAGCGAAGTGTGTCCGCTTGAAGGCGTACAATCGGCCCTCAATCGCCTGGAGTCGGGTGGGGAAGTTATGAAGATCCTGGTGCGATGCTCGGAAGATGAAGGTTAAGGATTGGGGATTAGAGATGAAGATCTTGGACCGGTTCAAACTGGATGGGATGACGGCCATAGTCACGGGCTGCCGGCGCGGGATTGGGAAGAGTATTGCGCTGGCGCTGGCTGAAGCGGGGGCGGACATTGTAGGGGTCAGTCGTTCGCTAGAGCCACAGGGCAGTGATGTGGAGAATGAGGTTCTCGCTCTCGGCCGCCGGTTCATGGCCTATCGCTGCGACTTCGCTGACCGGAAGGCCCTTCGCAGCTTCATCGAGCGAGTGCTTGCCGAGGTTCCGGAAATAGGCATCCTGGTGAACAACGCTGGCAGCATCCTCCGTAAGCCAGCGGCGGAATATCCCGAGGAATACTGGGATACGATGATTGAAGTCAATTTGAACTCCCAGTTCATCCTGACTCGCGAAATCGGGAAAAAGATGCTCGATCGGGGCGCAGGCAAGATCATCTTTATCGCTTCGCTGCTGTCGTTCCAGGGAGGCATAACCGTGCCAGGGTACGCCGCGAGCAAAGGAGGGGTTGGACAGCTTACCAAGGCGTTGGCCAACGAATGGGCAGCCCGAGGCGTGCAGGTGAATGCCATCGCGCCGGGGTACTTCTCAACCGATAACACGGTTGCGCTG
Organism: Terriglobia bacterium; assembly: GCA_030040455.1. Classification (GTDB taxonomy): domain Bacteria; phylum Acidobacteriota; class Terriglobia; order UBA7540; family UBA7540; genus RH2-MAG17b. Next base: position 3,828 of record JASHTR010000395.1, read on the forward strand.
CGCGCCGACACCGAGCGCAACCGCGCGATTCTCGCCCGCATTCCCGCCGGCCGCTGGGGTGAGCCTCAGGATTTGCAAGGCGCGGCGGTCTTCCTCGCTTCAAGCGCCTCGGACTATGTGAATGGAACCATCCTTACGGTGGACGGCGGCTGGATGGCAAGGTGAGTAGGGTCATCCTCTATCCCCTCGGCGCCGTCACCGGGTTGGTGAGTGTGCCGAGTTTTTCCACTGTGACGCTGACGCTGTCTCCCGCTTTAAGGAAGACGGGCGGCTTGCGGAAGACACCAACCCCCGGCGGCGTTCCGGTAGAAATGAGGTCGCCCGGCTCCCACGTGATGGATTGAGAGAGATAGCTAATGAGAAATGGAATCTTGAAGATGAGGTTTGAAGTGTTGGAGTCCTGCAAAGTCTCGCCATTAAGCGTAAGCGAGATGCGGAGGTTGTGCGGATCGGGGACTTCATCTTTGGTCACGATCCATGGACCGGTAGGGGCAAAAGTGTCGCAGCTCTTGCCGCGATACCACTGCTGGTCGCTGAACTGCATGTCCCGCGCGGTGACGTCATGTAGGATCATGTAACCCGCCACGTGTTCATAGGCCCTTTCTTCAGGAATGCGGCTTCCGCCCTTGCCAATAACCACGGCAAACTCGGCTTCGTAATCCACCTTCGACGAGTTAGGCGGAAGAACGATGGGATCGCCCGGCCCAATGAGAGTGTTTAGCGACTTTAGAAAGAAGATGGGCGCAGCCGGCGGTTCAATTCCTTGTTCGTGGGCGTGGTCGGCATAGTTGAGCCCTACGCAGGTGATCTTGCCGGGATGAAGAACCGGCGGCAGGAGGCGAACGGATTCGAGCGGCACGACCAGTCCTTTAACCGCAGAAGGCTGCTTCCCCGATGTCTCCCTGGCCAGCGCCTTGGTTACAATGCCAAGCGCCTTGAGCCACGCTTCACCGAGCGCGAGAGCCATCCTCATGCTGCTCGGCGCTGGTCCCGCATCCGCGAGGGTTTGGGTTGCCGCTTTGAATCTTGAATTGCTCAACAGCGGTCGTGGCCCCTTCTTTTTAGCTGCCATCTCGACGGCGGCGCGGATGTCCACCACTTTTTTCCCTTCGACCACCCCAATTCGCGGCTGCCTTCCGATTTGATACGTAACCAGTTTCATGAACCGAAGCTCCTTTAGCGAGAATATCATTCACCCACTAATACAAATGTATAATGCCCGGAACCTACGTTGAAAACCACGCCACCGCCCGCCGCATGGCCCGCCGTGACGCCGGGATCGCCTGAGACGTAATGGTTGTTCTCCCACACCGCGCGGCCGCCTTCACGGACGGTGACGTCGGTCATTTGCTCTTCCGTTGGAACTGAAACCGTGGCATCCGCGCCCACGGGAATGGTCACGTGCAAAGTAATCTCTCCTGGCGCATGCTCCCAAGAGGAAGAAACCATGCCGCGAATCGTATGGATGGTCCCGCTCGCCCAGTGCAGGTCTTCCTCCATGTGAGGCTCGATTCGAATGTGCCGGTAGCCCGCGTCGCCCGGTGCCTGGTTGATTCCGGCCAGCGCCCGATAAAACCAAGCACCTACGCTGCCGAACATCGCGTGGTCATGTGAATTCATGGAAGGCCCGGTTTTATCCGGCCATAGCTCCCAGAGCGTCGTCGCTCCTTTTTCCACCATGTTGCCCCAACTGGGGTAGGTGGTTTGCGTGGCAAGCTCGTAAGCCACGTCCGGATGGCCGTTCGCCGCGAGCGCGGGCATGAGCCACTTGAGGCCGATAAATCCGGTGGTCAGGTGCGTGTTGTGGTAGTAAACGATATCGTCATAGAGGTTGCCGGTGACGGCCCCGCGATACTTTTGCGGCACAAGACCAAGCGCCAGCGCCATGGCGTTGGCCGTCTGAGTGCCGGTCGCATATTCTCGAGTGTCTGGATGAAAATACCGGCTGTTAATCGCGCCCTCGATCGTGCTGGCCAAGCCGGAATACGCTTGCGCGTCCGCCGAACGACCCAGCACGGAAGCGATTTGGGAGAGAATCCACGTATCGTAGTAATAATAGACTGCGGAAACGTAATCACCCGGCGTGTGCACAACGGGGACCCAATCTCCATAATAGCTGTAGGTTAGAAGGTTTCCGGGCGCGCGGCTTCTGAGAAACTCGACGTACTTCTTAAGCCCTTCGTAATTCTCTTCGAGGATGCGTCGGTCGCGGTATTGCTGCCACATATACCAGCAAAGCTGCGGATAAGCCGTTCCCCATGCGGGATCGGCGGGGCGCGAGCCATAGCGGTGCGGCACCGTGTCCGTGATGGTTCCGTCGGGCGCCTGGTCGTCGTGAATGTCGCGGATGAAGTTGGTATAGAAAGCGGCCATGTCGAAGTTCATCATGGCCTCTTCAGCCGTGACTTGCGCATCGCCCATCCATCCCTGGCGCTCGTCACGCTGGTCGCAGTCGGTCGGGATGCTGAACAGGTTGGTAAGCTGGGACCAGTGAATGAGGTGCTGAACCTGGTTAAGAATCTGTTTTGAAGCCACGAAGCTGCCCGCGGGCTTGACCGCCGTATGCACCACTTCGCCGCGGATCGAATCGAGACTGGGGGTGCCTGGGAAGCCGGTCACCTCAATATAGCGAAAACCGTGATAGGTAAAATGGGCCTGGTAAGTCTCCCATCCTCCCCCTTTCAGAATATAGATGTCGCACGACTTTGCCCCGCGGAGGTTGGCCCGGTTGATCATCCCGTTGGGATAGAGGAGCTCGGAATAGCGCATCACGACGCGCGACCCGCGCGGTCCGTGCACCTGAAGCCTTGCCCACCCACTCATATTCTGGCCCATGTCGAAAACGTAGACTCCGGGTTGGGGGCTGGTGATCGAGCGGGGGACCATCTCATCCACTACGCGAATCGGCGGCATCATCTCGGCGGAGATCGCCCCGTCGGTCCCCGACATGACTTGAGCGTTCTTCCAGCCGGAATCGTCAAAGCCCGCGCGATCCCAACCCGGCGTTTCACGGCGGGCGTCGTAAATCTCGCCGTTGTACACGCTGTCGCTCACAATGGGGCCGTCCGCCGTTTTCCACGAACCGTCTGAAACAAGCGTGATTTGTTTTCCGCCCGCAAGCTCCACTCTCATCTGCAAAAGAAGCGCCGGCTCGGAATAGTAGCCGTGGAATCCGTGAGGTAACGAAAGCGTTGCCCAGCCGCCGCCGAGCATTACGCCGATGGCGTTTGCTCCCGGTCGGAGTTCGGGCGTTACATCGTAAGTGGAATAGAGCACGCGCTTGGGATAAGTGGTAAAGGCAGGGTCAAGCACGCTGTCACCGATTCGCCGGCCATTGATGTGCAACTCATAGTAGCCGAGCGCGGTGACGTAGATGCGGGCTTCCACCACGCCTTCTGGAAGCCGGAAGCCCTTACGCAACTCGTTGCCGCCGCCGATCCATTGTCCTTTCCATTCATCGCGGGAAAGGAGCCCCATTTCAAAATTCGCCGGCTCGCTGTAAGGGCTTACACGCCCTTGCGAGTCCCAAAAACGCACTGCCCAGTAATATGCCTTCCCGCTTTCGAGCGGCTTGCCAGCGTACTCCACTTGAACGGAGTTGTCGGAGGCGACTTTGCCGCTGTCCCATTGGTCTCCTTTTCGCTGCGCCAGCACTTCCGGGCTGGAGGCCACAAGCACCTCATATGCGGATTGAAGCTCCCCGCGTTCGGAATCTTCGAGCACCCAGGAGAATCGCGGCTGGCGCACGTCAATACCCAGCGGGCTCGTCAGATATTCGCACCGCAGCTCAATAGGCGCCAGGGGGCCTTGCTGAGCGTAACCGGTCTGGATTGCGGCCAGAAGAGCGGCCGTCGAAAGAATAACGAACCTTCGGATCGATCGCATTTCAATTTGCACGGTGCGCCTCTCGAAAGTGTTGGTTCCAGGAAGTCGGCAAGACCCGGCTCCAACAATCAGGCAACTCGATCCCGGTGGGGAGGTTGAAGAGAAAACAGGCCCCGGCCCGCCACCCCGCCGGCGAGCATCATCTGCAATCAGAGCCCCTTCCGCAAAGTTGCTGTTGACTCACGGAGCGCATCAGTATATAGCAATTGATTTGCTTGGCGAAAGAGCAAATGACGATCGAAAGGAAGACTCGAATTGAGAGCGCACAAATACTGCCCGATACTTGCCTTTATAATGATTGCATTCGTTGCCGTAGTTTCGCCGGTTGCGGCTCAGGAGTCGAAGCTGGCAGGGATCGCTCCACTGGTTGAGCAGGCGATCCAGGAGAATGATTGCCCGGGCGCGGTGGTGCTGGTTGGGCACGACGGAAGGATTGTTTACCACCGCGCTTTCGGCGACCGGACGCACATCCCGCACGACTCGTCCATGACCGTTGATACGCTTTTTGACATGGCTTCGCTCACCAAGGTGATCGCTACCACGCCTTCGGTGATGCAACTGTTTGAGGAGGGCAAAATCCGGCTCGATGATCCGGTCGCGGCTTATTGGCCGGAATTTGGCGAGAACGGCAAGCGGTTCATCACGGTGCGCGACCTGCTGACGCATTATTCGGGGCTGCCGCCGGATTTACCTCTCGATGAGCCCTGGTTTGGCTATGATACCGCCATGAAACTGATCGTCGAGGCCCATCTCATCGTTTCGCCCGGAACGCGCTTCATCTACAGTGACGTGAACTTCGAAACGCTCGGCGAGTTAGTGCGCCGCATTTCCGGCGAGCCGCTCGACGTCTATAGCGAGCAGCATATCTTCAAGCCGCTGGGCATGGACCACACGCTCTTCAAGCCGCCGGCGAGCCTTCGCGATCATCAAGCCCCAACGCAGCCCCCCAACCAGAAAGACGAAATGGTCCCGTGGTATCAGGTGAACGATCCTACCTCTTATCGCATGGGTGGTGTGGCGGGCCATGCAGGCCTTTTTTCCACTGCCGATGATTTGGCCATTTACGCGCAGATGATCCTGAACGGCGGGGTATATCATGGAGTACGCATTCTAAGCCCTTCAACCGTGCTCAAAATGACGACGCCCGAGACACCGCCCAATAACATGGCCGTGCGCGGCTTGGGCTGGGACATTGACACTGCGTTTTCTTCCAACCGTGGCGAGCTTTTCCCCGTGGGCTCTTTCGGGCACACCGGCTTCACCGGAACTTCCATCTGGATGGACCCGTTTTCCGATACTTACGTCATCATACTCACCAACGCTGTGCATCCGGGGAGGCATGGCCACGTGATTCCGCTGCGCGCGAAAATCGCCACCCTCGTTGCTTCAGCTTACGGTCATGCGCCCACAGCGGCGGAGATTACGCAGCGCTCCTCGCTTACAGGATATTACGAACTGCTCTACGGCTTCCGCTCGCCGCGGCTGCGCAACGATCAGGTTGAAGCCGGCATCGACGTGCTGGAATCGGAATACTTCCAGCCGCTTCAGGGAAAGCATGTGGGCCTGGTGACCAACCAGAGCGGGCGCGACGCCAACGGCCAGCGGACCATTGACGTGTTGGACCACGCTCCCGGCGTGAAGCTGGTGGCGATTTTTTCCCCCGAGCACGGGTTGTTGGGCGCGGCAGAGGGAAGCATAGCTTCCGGGCGCGACCCGGCCACGGGCCTGCCCGTTTACAGCCTCTATGGTTCTACGCGCCGTCCGACGCCCGCGATGCTCCAGGGAATCGATGCCTTCGTTTATGACATTCAGGATGCGGGCGTGCGTTACTACACTTTTCTCACCACGCTCCATTACATCCTCGAAGCGGGAGCGAAATATCACATTCCCGTCTACGTGCTGGACCGGCCGGACCCGATTAACGGAGACGTGGTCCAGGGGCCGATTCTGGACCACGATCTTATCTCCTTTGTGGGTTGCTTCCCGATGCCGGTGCGCAACGGCATGACGGTGGGCGAGCTGGCCGGAATGTTCAACTCCGAAGACCATCTGGCCGCTGAGCTGCACGTAATCAAGATGCAGGGCTGGAGCCGCACGGACTGGTTTGACGAAACCGGCCTCGCTTGGGTAAACCCTTCGCCGAACCTCCGCAACCTGACGGAAACCATTCTCTATCCCGGCGTCGGGATGATTGAATATGCGAACATCAGCGTGGGGCGTGGAACCGATACGCCGTTTGAGCTGGTGGGCGCTCCCTGGGTTGACGCGCGAAAGCTTGCCGGCTTTCTCAACGCGCGAAGAATTCAAGGGGTGCGGTTCATCCCGACCGACTTCACGCCCAGCTCGGCAAAATTCAAGGGCGAGCTCTGCCATGGCGTCAGCATTCAGGTGCTGAATCGCCAGTCGCTTGATTCGCCGGAGCTTGGCGTGGAGATAGCCTCGGCGCTGGTTAAGCTCTTTCCGGGTCAGTTTCAGCTCGATAAAACCATCAAGCTTGTGGGCTCGCGCATGGTTTTAAGCGCGATCAAAGCCGGCCGCGATCCCCGCTCCATTGCGCTGGAGTGGGAAGCGGACCTTTATCCCTTCCGCGAAATGCGGAGGAAATACTTACTGTATTGACAGGAGACGACGGAAGTTGCTGGGTATATATTTATGGTATATACTCTGTCTGAAAGGAAATTTACTCATGACCAAGGTTGGAGTCGCCAGGTTGTTTCTTAACGGCCGGAGTCAAGCGGTCCGGCTCCCCAAGGAGTTTCGGTTTGAAGGCGAGCGTGTGCGTCTTCGACGGGTTCCCGAAGGCGTTCTCCTGGAGCCATTCATCTCCGATACCGCAAAGTGGTTTGAAGAATTGGATCGGTTTGCTAAGGAGCCGCTCATGTCCGGGGGGCGCAAGCAGCCCCTTGCACCACGTCGCGAGATCTTCAAATGAACTACTTGCTTGATACGAACTTATGCATTGCCCTCATCAACGGTAAGCCCCCCTCTGCCCGCCTCCGATTTCAGAAGGCGATCGCGACGGGCAGTGAATTGTTTATTTCTTCTGTTGTTATTTTTGAGCTGTGGTACGGTGTCGCTAGGAGTTCGCGGCAGGAAGCTAATAAACAACGCCTCCGGACCTTTTGTACGGGACCGATTTCTCCGTTGCCTTTCGACGATGAAGATGCTGAAACGGCGGGCACGCTCAGAGCAACACTGGAAGCGGCTGGCAAACCCATCGGCGCGTATGACTTATTGATTGCGGGCCAGGCGTTGAGGCGCAAGATGACGTTGGTTACGGCCAATGTCTCTGAATTTGGGCGTATCAAGGGCCTGATTTGGCAGGACTGGGGCGAGCGATGACCGCATGACCCATGCGGCTCGCGAGCCGGGGTAGCGCAGCGCGGCAGAGCCGCAACCAAAAGCGAATGTCATTCTGAGCGAGCGCAGCGAGCGAAGAATCCCTGTATTTTTATGTAAAACGAAATGCGGGGATTCTTCGCGGAGTTTACCCTGAGCTCCTTCGCGGAGCCTGCCCTGAGCTCCTTCGCTGCGCTCAGGACCGTTCGAAGCGGAGCGAACGGGCTCAGAGCGATTCGAAGAGGAGCGAATCCGCTCAGGACCGTTCGAAGTGGAGCGGAAGATGAATTCAAATCAGCTTCGAGAAAAACTGCAAGGACTGCTGGCATTTCCAGTGACTCCATTTGGCGAGAACAACGAAGTGGACTTGCGGCGCTACCGCGAGCATCTCCAGTTCATGCTGGCTGCACTCCCGGCGGCCCTCTTTGTGTGCGGGGGGACGGGCGAATTTTTCTCACTCAACTTATCGGAGTACAAGGAGTTGGTGAAAGCAGCGGTGGCGGAGGTCAGGGGACGGATTCCGGTGATTGCTGGCGCGGGCTACGGCGCCTCTCTTGCTTCGGAATTCGCACATGCCGCCGAGGAAGCAGGCGCGGACGGCGTGTTGCTGATGCCGCCCTACCTGGTTCATGCCGAGCAGGAAGGGCTTTACGAGCACTACCGGACCGTGGCCGCGTCAACGCCAATCGGTCTGATCATCTATCAGCGGGATAACGCCATTTTCACGCCGTCAACCGTTCGTCGCCTGGCTGAGATCTCCAACCTGGTCGGCTTCAAGGATGGATACGGAGACATGGAGCGACTGGGCCGCATCCGCATGGCCGTTGGAGACCGGCTGGCTTTTATGAATGGAATGCCCACGGCAGAACTCTCGGCGCTGGCCTTCCGGGGAGCGGGAGTTGAGAGTTACTCCTCCGCCGTCTTCAACTTCGTCCCGGAAATCTCACGGGCATTTTACAATGCGCTCACCGGTGGCGATTCCGACTTGGCTCATCGCTTGCTCCACGGCTTTTACAGACCTTTTGCCGAACTGCGCGACCGCAAAAAGGGGTATGCAATTTCCCTGATTAAGGCGGGAGTGAATGCAACCGCGCGTCCGGTCGGATGCGCACGCCCTCCGCTCGTGAACCCTTCCGAGGATGAATTAGCCGAGTTGAAATCGATCATCGAGAAGGGACGCGGGCTGATGAGCGGTGGCGGAAGGTGATGGAGTCTCACGCGCGGGCAAAAACGGACGCGGTGTTGGCGCCGCGGCGGCGATGGGAACATCACCGAAAAGACTGAAAACGGAGGTCGGCGGTGAGAGCCCGCCCTGTGAGCCGCGCGAAGAGGCACCGCCGCTACAAGAGAAGCCTCACCGGCCGACTTCGAGACGACGGATGAGCGGCTCGGGAAGGGCAGCCTGCATCATTTTTTTCTGCGTCGTGGGGAGATCATAGGGGGTGCGGAAGAACTCCATCTGGCGGTCGCGATCGTCAAAGATCGCGAAGGCGGCCCGCCAATCATGATCCCGGGGTTGGCCCACCGAGCCGGGATTGATCAAATAGCGCGTCCCGTCCTGAAGCGGGAAGACGTGGCCGTCTTTCCCAACACGAGCAGGAATCGACTGAAACGCTCCATCATTATTTAGGGCAAAACCACCCTGATAGTGTGTGTGTCCGAAGAGCACAACTGGCGCGGTCTGGTTTTGAAGGGCAGGAATCGCCTCCGGCGGCCCTATGACGTATTCATCTTCATTTTCAATCGACCCATGCACCATCTCAAAACTGGCCAGGAACAGCGGGCCGGCCGGAAGCTGGCGAAGAAAATGAGCGTGCTCGGGCGTGAGCGCTTTGCGGGTCCAGAAAGTTGCTGCCAGTGCCATGGGGTTGAAGTCCTCCGCGTCAGTGATGCCGCAGCAGGCTTTGTCGTGATTCCCTCGAATTACGGTGTCAACCGTTTGCCTTACAAGGTCAATAACAGCATTGGGGTCCGGCCCGTACCCTACGATGTCGCCCAGGCACACAGCGGCCTCATATTTGCCTTGCGCCACTTCAAGGCATTTCTCTAACGCCTCCAGGTTGGCGTGGATATCGCTGAGAATGAGATAGCGCAAAGGAAAAACCTCTAAAAAGCCCCTCGACCCAAAAGCACCACAGGAATGGTCTTGAGCAGAATCTTCCAGTCGAGCAACGGCGACCATTGGTCAATATACTCCAGGTCCAGCTCCATCCATTGCTTGAAGTTAAGGCGGTTGCGGCCTTTAAGGGCCCAAAGGCAGGTGAGGCCCGGCCGCATCCGCAGCCGCCGCCGCTGCCATCGCTCGTACTGATCGACTTCTTTGGGGAGCGGAGGGCGTGGCCCCACAAAGGACATGTCGCCTTTAAGAATATTGATGAGCTGAGGAAATTCATCCAGGCTCAATTTGCGCATCAAGCGGCCAGCCGGCGTGCATCGCGGATCGTTCCTGATTTTAAAAACGGGGCCGTCCATTTCGTTCAAGGTTTCGAGCGCTTCCCGGCTGAGGTCGGCATCCGCCCGCATGGAGCGGAACTTGTATAGCACAAATTTTCTTCCTCCCAGCCCGCAGCGAATCTGGCGATAAAAAACGGGGCCTCGGGAAGTAATTTTAATGAGAAAGGCTAGCAGCAGAAAAAGCGGCGAAAAAACAATCACAAGGATTGCAGCCATCAGGAAGTCCGCCATGCGCTTCCCGAGCATGAGATATTCGCTTTCGGGAGTGGTCGAAAAGGTCAGCAGGGGTATCTCGCGCAGGTGTTCCAGCGATACCCTGGAAATCGAATGCGGAAAAAGGCCCAGTGCGAGACGGGTCTTCACGCCTTCCTGCTCGCAAAGCAGGAAGGCAGGCTCTAACCTGATAAGGTCTTCGCGCGATACGGAAAAAATCACCTCATCGATCACATGCCGGTGGAGCAGCTCCGGAAGATCACGAAGAGCGAACATCGGGTAGGCGTGCCGAAGCCCGGACTGGTCCACTTGCGTCTTCCTTTGGCTTTCCGGCGTGACCAGCACGAAGCCCGCAAGCCGCATTCCCCGGCGCTCGTTGCTCTCAATCGCCTTCGCAATCTCAGATGCTTCTTCGGAGCTGCCGATCAAAAGGAAATGTCGATAGCCTGAAATGGATGCCGCCAGCCGGCCGCCCCAACGCAACCCGGCAACACGCAGGAGGATCATCAACGCCAGGTCGATGACGGCATAAAATCCCAGAAGAAACCGGCTGATGTACGCGAAGTTAAAGGCAAAAATGAACGCAAAGAGGAGGATAGTGGAAAAGACGCCAACCTTGAGGGGGTCCGCCACGGCGCGGCGCGGACCAACTTCTTGCACGTCACGGTAAGCACCAGAGGCCCAGCCCACCGTGAGCCACAATGCTACGGCCAGGGGGACGATCCAGGGAAAATACGAGACCGGGTAGAGCGGCCGGACGTTCGCCAGGTGTTGCCGGATCGCGTGCGCCAGCCAGAAGCTCAGCAGCGCCAGCACGCCGTCTGCCACCACGTAAATGACTCCCATGATGCGGCTGTGGCGTGAGAACATGAAAAGCCTTTGTGCCCGGAGGCCAGCGCTGCATTTATTCTATCAGTTGTTCGCGCTATGGGACACGGACCCCGTCACTTTCCTGTCGTGAACCGCTTTTCGGCTTCCGCCCAGTTCACCACATTCCACCAGGCATTGATATAATCGCCGCGCTTGTTCTGATATTTCAGATAGTAGGCGTGCTCCCAAACGTCGAGGCCAATCACAGGGAATTTGCCTTCCATCAGGGGATTGTCCTGGTTCGCGGTGGAAATGATTTCGAGCTTGCCGGAAGAGTCCTTCACCAGCCACGCCCAGCCAGAGCCGAAGCGTCCGGCAGCCGCCGCATTGAATTTCTCTTTAAATGCATCGAAGTTCCCAAACGCACTCCGGATGGCGTCGGCGAGCTTGCCGGTAGGCTGGCCGCCTGCTTTTTCCGCCATAATCAGCCAGAACATCGAATGGTTAGCATGGCCGCCGGCATTGTTGCGAACGGCGGTCTTGAGGTTATCGGGAACGATGGCGCAGTTGTTAGCGAGCAGTTCTTCCAGGGTCTTGCCCGCGAGTTGGGGCGTGGATTCAAGAGCCTTATTCAGGTTATTCACGTAGGCGGCGTGGTGACCGTCGTGATGAATGTTCATGGTCTTTTCGTCAATGTAGGGTTCCAACGCATTGGCCACATAAGGCAGCGGCGGGAGAGTAAATGGCATAACGCCTCCTTTGGCAGATGGTGCTGATGGCATGGTTTTCTCCTTTTCGATGTTCTCTAATCAGCGCTCTCACGCGCGGTCGTCAAAGTGCGAAGCGTTTTGAGAGCTGGAAGCGATGGGGTGATACAAGTACATATTTTCTATTCCGTCGATCGTACACCACCATTATAGCTTGAAGCCGTCAGGGATGTTCTGGACGGTTCGGGGAGTAGTGGGTCAGTTTGAATTTGTACTCGTGAGTTTACCTCGCCCTCTGGCGGCTTAAAGCTGCCTCTACAAGGGTTTTGACTTTCGCCGGAGATATTTATATTTTATGTATTATCGCTTAATATATATTACGGGCAGGAACAAAGAGCACTGCGCCAGGAGGGGCTTACTTATGAAACGTTGGGGAACATTAGCCTTGGTCTTGATTCTTCTCTGGGCCGCACAGGCCGGCTGGGCGGGGCCCGAGGAGGCAACTGCGGCACGCGCTGTGCCTGCCGCCACCTTCTCGCAATTTGGGTGCACTGGCTTTATCTCCGGCAAGCGCCTGGCGGGCGACATCCAGGTATTCAACGGAGCTGATAACAACCTCTATGAGCCTTTGCACCAGTTTGTATTGGGCGACTTCGTTTACCTGCGGCGGAAAGACCACCAAAGTTTTCGGGTGGGCGAGGCCTATTCCCTCGTGCGGCCGGAAACGGGCGGTCTCCTCGATCCTACATGGCTGCCGGGAAAAATTGAGAACCAGATTCTTCCTCCCTCATCCTGGTACAAGCTCCAGAGGTTTGATATCAAGAGGCTGGGCTGGCCATACGATAATACGGGACTGGTGAGAGTGGAGAAGGTGGCCCCGCAAGGCGCGGTCGCCCGGATCATCTTCACCTGCAACGGCG
>JASHTR010000396.1 GCA_030040455.1 Terriglobia bacterium
ACGTCGGGACGTTGGTAGTTTCTTTCCAGAAACTCTCCCGGTCCGAGAACCGTGAGATCCTCGGCGGGGATCGTGAGGGTGGTGCCATCCCAGCGGCCGATGCGGGAGGGGAAGGAAGCCACGTTCTTACGCGGGGGCAGGATCTCCGCGCCCGAGCGCACGTGAAGGAAAGCTACAGTCACCAGGAGTAAGGCGATCGGGAGGCTACTCCGTATCCAGGATCGCATCGGCTCGGTCATGGCTTGGCCCTTTCAAAGCGGTGAAATGCCGCCCGGAGAATCGTATGGGTGATAAAAAGCACAACCAATGAAATAACAAAGATGACCCACCCCGAGAATTCGTGGAAAAAACCTTGCGCTTTGCTGGGATCCCAATAAAGCCCCGTAAGCCCCGTTCCCATGATGCGGACGCCGTTGGCAAGGACCGCAATGGGAACGGCTGCAACAGCCAGAAATACCCGGATGGAGTTTCTGGATTCCATGAGGTAACCATAAATGATCGCCAGCGTTCCCAGAGAAATCAGGGACCGGATCCCGCTGCACGCCTCCACGACCTCCAGGGACATATTTGAAAGTTGCAGGACATTCCCGTTCTGGAGCACCGGGACGTTAAACAGGCGCAAAAACCAGGTCGCAAGGTCAGAGGCCAGAAATTGCAGCGGGAGGGTTACCATATTCATTACCAGGGTCGGCGGCGGGATCATGAGAAACAGAAACGCCCAAGGAAAAATAAGAGCTTTGAAGTACTTCCAGCCCTTGAAATAAATCACGAGGCCCGCCAGGAGAAACAGAAAGGAACTTCGGGAAAGATACAGTTCAGCGCCCAGAGTTCCAAAAATCAGGATGGCGAGGGAGAAAACAATAACCAGTAGGCCCGACGAAGAGGGGCGGGCCTTTAACAGAGCGAGGTGCTTGCTGTTTTTCCAGACGATAAATGCTGAAAATAAGGGGACAAAAAAGCCATGAGAATAGTTCGGGTCCGCCCACCACTGGACCACCAAGTGATGGAAGATGCCTATATAAAGATATGCGATCAGAATCACCAGAACGGCGCATGGCCATAACCACGCCTTCACCCTCGTCTTCCCGAACGGCTCACACCTAACCCCTTCTGGCTGCGTTAAGCCACTCATCTCAGAGCCTTCAAAAGCAGGCTTGCCCCCCACCTCAGGTTTTAGCATAGCAATCCATCTTCAAGCGAGCAACCTTGCTTCCACTTGGGAGGCTTAATCGGAATGAGTGATTCAGAAATTTCCGGCCTCCGGTCGCTGTTTAGGAGGAAAGACGGGTTATAGAGACATGCAGGAAAGGCTTTATAGAGCGTTGGGTAACAGTTTAGGTAGTTCGGCCCCATCCTAATGGAAAAATACCATAGGGTAGTTCAGTTTACCAGTTTTCTCGACGGACCCAGTAGAAAAACCTTACCATATTTGGGAAATCCAGTGGCATATTAGGGCGAAATCTTCCGTGTTAAAGTCTTTCGATGTGTTGTATTCTATTAGTAAGTAAAAGGTTAGTTCGAGTTTGTGGTTGCGGGCATGGGCTACACCTAAGTGGTCTCCAGCTTGCTGGGTATTTACGGTCCAGTCATGTTTTTGAAGTGTTGAACCTCGATGTTGCTTAAGACTCCGCAACAGAATGCCGATCAACCTATTGCAGCCCTTCACGGCTTTGAGGAGGGGCTGCTGGCGACAAGTGTCAGCCCGGCGATGCGGGCAATCTCATCCATTGTGGTCGATATTGCTTCGACCGACATCCCGGTTCTTTTACTCGGCGAAACGGGAACGGGCAAGGAAGTGGTGGCGCTTACCATCCACCAGCTTTCCAGGCGTCGGGATGGCCCGTTCGTTAAAATCCTGTGTTCGAGTCTCAGAGGGGAAGATTTCAACCGCCTTCTGCCCATGAGCTCGGAGGACAAAGAGTTACCTAGTCTGAGCACGGTATTTTTTGACGAGATAGCGGACATGAGCGCCGAATCTCAGGTTCGGCTGCTGGAGGCTTTTTCCCGGCTGGATGGCGACGGCGAAAGGTTCCGGTGGGGCGCGTGTGTGATCTCTTCGACCTGCCAGAACCTGGACGTAGCGATGCAGAGTGGGCGTTTCCGCCACGACTTGTACTACCGGCTTGGAGGCGTCTGCCTGCGGATTCCACCATTGCGCCAGCGTAAAGAGGACGTTCTGCCCTTGGCCGGATTTTTTCTGGACAAGTATTCTAATCTCTTCGGGCGTCCCAGGCCGCAATTGAGCGCTGCGACGATGCATGCGCTGGCGGCACATTCCTGGCCGGGGAATGTCCGGGAGCTTGAGAACACGATGAAGCGAGTCATCGCGCTGGGGAATGAGCGGGTAGCGCTCCGAGACCTGGGTGAAAAATTCGAAGCCGAGTTAATAGCGAATCAGGGTCAGAGCATCTATTCTCTCAAGGAAGCTGCCCGCGCGGCGTCCCGGCAGGCCGAGCGGGAGCTGATCCTCAAGGTGCTTTCGAGGACCCGGTGGAACCGGAAGCGGGCTGCCGAAGAGTTGCAAATCAGTTATAAGGCGTTGCTCTACAAGCTGAAACAGATCGGGCTGGAAGAGCCGGGTTCATAAAGGGGAGCGAGGGAGAGACGACGATGAAAAGCGCAATCGCGGCAACGGTTATTTTCATGGTGGGCATTTCGCTGTTCTCGGTTCCTGCAGCGGCAGCGCAGAGAAAGGCGGGGGCACAGGCGGGGAGCGGGCCCGGCTCGTCGCCGATGGTCGTTCCCGCCGGGCCGACGTACATCATTTGTCCGGATGACGTGCTGGACGTGAGCGTATGGAAAGAGGACACCTTGTCATTCCGGGGGTTACCCGTGCGGCCGGATGGCAAGATTTCACTTCCCTTGATTCACGACGTCCAAGCAGCGGGACTTACGGCAATGGAACTTTCCAGCTCCATCGCGCAAAAGCTCAAGAAATATATCGAAGACCCTCAGGTGACGGTTGTGGTTTCCCAGGTGAATAGCCAGCGATATTACGTGCTGGGCGAAGTGTTGCACGCCGGTGTTTTTCCCCTGTTGCCAGGATTGAGGGTGCTCCAGGCACTTTCGGCTGCGGGGGGATTTGGCGAATTCGCCAATCTGAAGAAGATCTATGTTCTCCGGAACGAAAACGGCCATCAACACAAATTCCCATTTGACTATAAGGACGTTGTGGCTGGAAGGAACTTGCAGGAAAACATCCAGCTCCTACCGGGGGACACCATTATTGTTCCATAGTCGCGCGCACGAATCGCGCCGAGCAAAGCGAAAAATTATGATCGGAAGACTCCATTGGCTTTGGATCCTGCTTGCTGTGATGGTTATGGTGCCGCCGGCCCGGGCACAAAGTGTTTCCTCGTCCAGCGACTCCTCCGCGCAGTCCGCCACCCCGATGACCAGCGTTGCGGGAGCGTCCGAATCATCATCCACCCCGCAGTTGCAGCCGGATACGCAGCCGCTGGCAGGCGCTTATTTGTTCACGCTGGGCTCGATTTTTGGAGGGCACAACTATTTTCAGCCCGTGCTTTCCGTGGCGGAGGCAGGCCAGACGAACGCCGAGGAGTTCTTGCCAGGCAGCAATAAAAGCCTGGAGTTAGCAACAATGCCTTCTGTTGACCTTTCCCTTGTCCACGTCAGTTCAACCAATGAACTATTTGTAAGTTACCTGGGCGGTGGAATCATATACAACAACCTGCTTTCGGAGAGCACCTCCTTCCACATGGCGGACCTGCGGGATTCCATTCAGTTTCGCCACCTGATCCTTAGTTTTTCCGATAGTTTCAGTTATTTACCCAATGCCTCGTATGGCTTTGGAGGGCTTGGACTGCCGGCCGGGGCGGCCGCCGGGTATATGGGAGGCTTTGGTTTTTCCGGCGGTCTTGGC
>JASHTR010000397.1 GCA_030040455.1 Terriglobia bacterium
CACCGTGCCAGATGTCGAGCCCGGGTCCGCTGCGCGACCGGTACTTTTCAGACCACTTTCCGTGATCGGCTGGGGGAAGCCTGCCATCTTCATACTGGCGCATCAGGCGCTCCGGCGGAAGGTAAGGACTGTGAGGAGGAATAAAGGAGACCTTCAGGAAGAACGGCTGAGGCCGGTTATAAGTGCGCAGAAACCGGACCGCAGTTTCACCCACCCATCGCGTGCGATGCAACCGCTCAGGATAAGGGTATGCCTTCGCCTGATACGCATTCCAAAAGCCGTTCCATCCGAATCCCCCGTCGTCAGGAACATCGGTGAGAACGCCTTCGCCAGAATAAATCGCCGGAGCGGTGGCCCAGAACCACGCGTGATAGTCGGTGCGAAAGATGGCCGGGATATCGTGATGTTCGTCCAGAAGCATCATCTCGTAGCCATGAGACTCACGAGGGGGAGAGAAGTGGTTCTTGCCGATGGTTGCGGTGAAGTAGCCTGCGTCGTGAAGCGCTCTCGGCAGCTCGAATGGATATTGAACTGGGATTGGCCAGCCGTCCATGCCCAGCAGTCCGTGATGCCACGGCGAGAGCCCGGTCAGAATCGCGGTGCGCGCGGGAATGCAGCTTGGCGTCGAGGTGTACGCGTTACGGAACCGGACGCCTTCTTTGGCGAGGATATCCAAGTTAGGAGTACGAATGTCCGGATTACCGTCGGCCCCCACGCAGTCGCCCCGATGCTGGTCGGCCATGATAAAAAGGATGTTGGGCCGATCCTTCGGTCGCCTTTGCGCTCCCAGGGCTCGGGGTGGAAGATTCATCGACGCTGTGGCTGCCATCGCCATCTTGAACATATCTCTACGGCTAAATTTCCCTTCGTTTTCGGTTCCCATTTTTCTTCCTCGATTCCGGCAATGCCTGCGCTGGACAAAGCCGAATTTGATCGAAATACTTAACTGAACACAATCACCGCAACGTTAGAGACTTCCAGCTCGGGAAGGGCAAAAGCGGCGCGCCCGTCAGAAAGTGTGAACCGCAGCGCCTCAGTTGGTCTATCCGGAGAGATCAATTCGACGGATCTCACTTGCCTATCAGATGGAATTGCGACTGTCACCTCAGACGCCGACACTAGATCCCGGAGCTAATAATTGAACCAATCTGGACAAGACTGCCATGTTCCGTCCAATAAAAGGCGGCGGTTGATGTGATTCGGACATCTTTAACTTCGATTCCTGGCGCTCCATGCGAAGAAGGCGGAGGGTCCACACTCACAGAAAACTCCCCTCGCCCTACCCACTGCACCGCCTCCACTAACTCGTCATAGTTCTTCGGCAGCTTCCAATACTCGCGGCGTGAAGAAAAAGAGCAGGGGGTTGGCGGCGGGTTTCGGCGCTAACCTCCGCCGCCCTACGAACTCCTTCGGTCAGCACCGAAGGAAAGACGAAACCGGACATTTCACCTGCTATAAAAAGCGGACATTTTAATTTGCTAAGAACAACATAAGCAAAGGAATCAAGCAATGTCTCAGTTTCGTGCGCGTAGAGGCGGCTTTATGCCGCCATCTCAAATGGCGGGGTAAACCCGCTGCCACACATGCGCCCGAAACTGAGCCGTTACGGAATCAATTTATTGAGGATAGGGTAAGCATAGCTGGCAGCAGAGGTAAAAGGGAGCTCGGGTCTTACGATCGGAGCTCCCTTAGCTAGAGAAATCGCCCTTTTCCGACACTGCTATTGCGGGGATAACTACGAGTCATGAGCGAGTTGGACCCCGGAATACCAGAGCCCTGGCACGGGATTTTCCGGCGTCTTGACCGAACCGACACTGGTAATGCGAGCGAAGGCTTCGGCGTTTTGGCAACCGTACTCACGACCGCGAAACTTTGTGCACATCTCGTACTCTGCCCACAGGGACTTCCCCTCCAGCGTGTTAGATAGGATCCCTTCGCGGCTCAGGTTGATAACCGAACCCACGTCCACCCAGCGGCTGGGGACAAACAGTTGCTGCGACGACTCGCTGCCGGGTCAAGTTTCGCAAAAGTAGAAATCAAACTTCATATCGCTCTGCAGCCAGGAGTTATAAGCCAAGTTACCGGCGGCGCGGTGGTCCGGATGAAACTGAAGAGGCCACAGGCTAAAGACGACGTCCGGGCGCTCAGCGGCCAACGTCTTGTTAAACGCTATATAAGCCTCGGGGTCAACGTGCATCTTCTGGTTGTTCTGGTCCAGGATTCTGAACCGCGCCCCAAAGAGGCTCGTTCCCCTCCTGGCGTCTTTCTGCCGCAACTCCGCAAGCTGGTTCAGCAGCATATGGCGAGCGCTCGCCATGCCCTGCGAGTCCCCCGGTGTGAAAGAAAGACACAAGACATCATGCCCCTCACGCGCATAACGTGCGAGAGTTCCGACACAGAAAATCCAGTCATCCACATGCGCCCCTACAAACACAACCTTTAACTTGTGCTTCTTTTCCGCGCCCGGTAAGGGGTCGATGGATTTGAGCGTTTCCGCTGCCGACTGTTGCACCCGCGCAAGCAGGCCCTGAGCGAGTACGCCACTTGCCGCATAGTTGAAGAGTTTTCTTCTCGTTATTTTGCATTCCTCCTCTGCGGGATATTGGAACGTTCTGAATGCTTGTCCAACATCGCCACGCTTAGGAATTGTCAGATTCGGCTGTTACGGCATTTTCATCCGAAATCGCTAATTCAACACGGTCATGCCATGAACCCAATAGAAGGCAATTCAGAAGATGTATTTGAGAGCAAACTGGAGGATCCGAGGAGTGTTGGCACTCAGGATTTCTCCGAGCTGCGGGGAACCGATAGAAGCGTTTGGCATACCGAAGTTTGCCTGATTGAAGATATTGAAGAATTCAGCCCGGAAGTCTATCATCTGGGTTTCCTTCAGTGGCCCGTAGGGAATGCGGAACGACCTGACCAGCGCGTAATCGAGGTCCGAATAGCCCGGCCCACGAAGAAAATTGCGGGGCGAGTTGCCGAACGTTCCTGTCGGAGCGTTCTCGAAGGCTGAAATATTGAACCACTCGTTCAGCTCTGCCGCCGTCGAGCGGCCTGTCGGAAGATTCGGGTTCCCGATCAGTTGCGCTCGCTCGTTTTCCGTTCCAGTTAGAGCAGAATCCACGTCACCGGCAACTGAAAAGGGATAGCCATCTTGGAGAGTCAGGATACCACTCATCGACCACCCGCCGAGAACCTTCCGTCCCACAAAGCCCAGCCTCCTAAAAGAAGGCAACTGATATACAGCCGTCATCTTGAACTGCGAAGCGACATCGGAGTCGCAAAGTCCCCGGTCCAACTCCAAGTCAAATGGATCGGTATATTCCTCGTTGTAGAAACCTGCCACCGTTCCCTCATCCAGACACTTCGACCACCGATATCCCCCCAGGAGCGAGAGATGGCCCGTCATGCGCTTCTCGACTGAAATATTCAGGGCATTGAAGTTGGCATTCTTGCGGCTCCCGTCCACAATCACATCGCCCCCATAGCCGTAATTGTAATAGGGACGGCGCTCTTCATCATTACTCGGTGTCGATATGGGTGTGCCATTAG
>JASHTR010000398.1 GCA_030040455.1 Terriglobia bacterium
GAGCGGTTATGGCACCGTATACCTGGCGGATACGGGCAGCGCGCTCGGGCTGTTCATTGCACTCTATCGTCACGTCGATCGGGGCCGGCAGAGAAAATACCTTGCTGCCGTCGAACGCTACGTCTATTCACTTCAGAAGGATGACATGATCCATCCGAATGGAGCGCTCGGCACGGGCTGGCGGCACGTCAGCGACAACACGATGAGCGAACCGATTTACGATCAGTACACGCTTTCTTCGGCCCTGACGGGTGGCGAGATTTTCACGTGGATGTACCACATGACGAAGAAAGATGAATATCGGGAAGTGGCCTATCACGCGCTGAAATGGGTTTTGAGCACGATGCGGAATGACGGCAATATTCCATACATCCTGGCCATGGAAGGGTCCGACTGGGCAAAGCGTGGCGACCCAAAGACCGATTACAATCTGTGGACTAAAATGACCTACGGCACGTCGGCTTATGTGGGTGAGGGCATTCTCTCCTTCGATCTTTATTGCGGTAAACCCGCATGGAAATCCTGGGTTGAAGAGGCCGTGCGGCCCAATATCGAATTTCTACTTCAGAATCAACTTCCGGACGGCACCTGGTCAAAGTTGAGCCCGAAGAGCTGGGATCGGACGCGCAGCGTGGGCATCATCAATTACCTCACATGGTATTACCAGCACGTGAGCAAAGATCCCCGCATTGTGAAAGCCGTCCAGCGGTGGGACGCTTTCGTCCTGAATCCCCAGGATGGCAAGTCCTACGGCCTGCTGAATTACGGCGCAGAAGGCGGCACTAGAGCTAACGCATTCAACACGGTAACGAGCCTCACCGGCCGCGCGCTTGCAGACATCCTCTCGCCGGGAGTGGACGCGAGGTGGTGATGGGGCGGTACAACTCGATGAGGAGCAACCGGCTGTAGCCATTGCGTGACGCACGGTGGAGACAATCTCGGATCACTTATTCCAATTCCGGTTCTCGGTTTGCAAGGGGGCTTCTTTCCTCAGGCGCGGTCAGGACCCCATTGCAAAAGCGGATCATCTTTCCTGAAGTGGAGGAGACTCGTTCGCCGGACGTGAGTATGCCTACCAGATTCAGCGGATCGGCCGCCGAAACAGTGGCGACTTCTTTCCCGGAAGGCGGTCGGCGGGCTGATGCCCGCAGCGACTCCATCGCTACCGGCAAGGCAAATTGCTCGCCCACGAACCCGCTCACAAATCTTCCGCCGCGCACGTCGCCGCGCGCTTCCAGGCGGCGGAATGCGTGTAGCAGCTCGCGCCAGCGAGGGAGAATGCTCTCTCTGCTCAGAAGCTCCCGGAAAACCACGCCATAACGGTTGAGGAGCATCCGGCAGGCTGATTCGGCGCTGCGCGCCGGGTCCGGCGTCGTGACGGGCAAGAGGAGGCACCAACGACCGCTGCTGTTCCGTGGCCGGAGATCGCGCCCGCGTCCCTGGCCCGCCCGGCGTTTGGGATCGATGAGCGCGCGGAGATTATCAAATCCATCGGCGGTTACGGCCCCGGCTGCCACCAGCTCCCACAACGCTGTCTCGGTTTCTGCTTTCAACCTACCGCTGCCACGGACAATATCCGGGAAGAATGAAGCGCCTCGCTGGCGAAGAAACTCCAGCACCGCGCTCGCGCCCGCGCTCAGTCTGGCAGTGTTGGAGCCCGCCTCCGGCAGGCCTTTGGAGGCCATCCAGTCCACTTCCTCCCGAACGAAAAACGTGATGGGGGCGGAGCTTGAGGGAGCGACGCGACGGACTCCGTTTATCGGCCCGCCAAGCAGTGCCGGATGGGGTGAGAGCCTGCCCCATCCGACTGCGCCCGTGAGGCAAAAGTGATCGAGGATTTTTGAATCATAGCCGGTAATTCGGCGTGCGAAGATTTGCGACTCCCAGGCGCTCGCCGGAGCCTCAAAGCCCTGAAGTTGCCTTAGAACCTCGATCGTCCCACGCTCGCCGGCAAGTTGAGCTCCCGGCGTTACGTGCTGCCATCTCGCAAGCCACCGCATGAACTCGGCTGCCGCAACCGGCGCAACCTCCTTGCGGAGCGTGTTCATGGTGAGGTGGTGGATACGCGCCAGCAGCCGTCGCTCGCACCACTCCATTTCAGCGCCGCCCGAAAACTTGCCGCGCAAGACCATGCCGCTCGCTTCAATGCGCTGGAGCGTGGATTCGATTTCCGGCAGTTGAAGGATTTTGCCGAGGGCGCTGGCAGTAACCGGCCCGGAGTGAGCCATCCATCCCTGAACCAGCGCCAGAAGAGCATCTTCCCGCGAGAGAGAGACAAGATCGAGGGGTGCAATGGCGGAGAGGAAGCGCGCTTCGGGGTAGAGAGTTAAGAAGGCCTTTGCTTTCGCAGCGCACACCCAGAACGTTCTGCCGTTCCATACGGCGGGCGCCGCTCGCTCGTGCGACGCCAACTCTTGAAAGTAGCCCTTCCACGCAGCAGTTGCCGGAGGCTCTCCGGGTATCGCAAAATCTTCCGGCAATACGGTTAAGGTTTCCAGCGCATCTTCCAGCTCGTCTGCATCGCGGACGTCCGGCCAAGCCTCGCGCCGAACCTCGGCGACTGCGATCGGATCCAACCTCCCGATCTCTGCCGCCAGGCTCTCCGGCAGCGAGCGCCGCATCTGGACGGCGCGGGCGCGGCGCTCTTCGAGCGGCGCGTCGTCCAGGTAGGCGTAAGGATTGGCATTGAGGATCTCGTGAGAGAATTGCGAAGGCGCGGACGTATCCACGGCCACGCAGCGGATGCGCTGTCCTTCAATGCCCCGCAACACCTCCTTGAGCCCCTCA
>JASHTR010000399.1 GCA_030040455.1 Terriglobia bacterium
GCTTCACGAGCGCTTTCTGGTCGAAACGGCCCTGGAGGATTCTCTGCCCGCTTGACCGGCGCAGCTTGATTGGGAAGCCTGATTTGTCTTTCCTCGTGCCTGGAATCCTGCAACATAGGTCCGCTCTCCTGCTGAGAACTCCGCCTTGTTTGTTTAGCGTCCCTCTTCGGACTTTGCATCATTGGCTTCTCCTTCCCCGTAGGAGTTATAGATGACCGGCACACAAGGGGCTGCTCGCTGATGTTCGCAAAATATAGTGAGATCAATTACTGTAACCGTGGTCGCCGACCGCCGGGCTTCGAAGCTCCCTTCCGGCGTCAAGGCAGCCTTCGAGCACCACTACAATAAATGGACGCCACCCTTTTTTGCGAGCATTAATAGTACCCCACCGGGCACTCCTCTTTTGACAAAGCGCGCCGCATCAACAGCGTGTGACACTGCTGATGCGGCGTTGCTGTGGTTGCGATCCTCCCTACACTGAAGCAGGCCAGTTCAGAAAGAAGTAAACTGGGTCGTTATAGTCAGAGGCTTCCACGCCGGCGTCGCTGGAGATGGCTGAGTTGACCACCGTGCGCATCACGGGCGCTGCCTGGAGGGGTAAATACCGTGCGTTTTCCGGGGTTACCGCATTCTGCTCGTTTTGCATGACCTGTTCTCCTTTTTCGTAATCGTGATGGTTTGCCGGATTTGCTCCCTCGGAAGGCAGAGGAAGTATGTCCAGCAATAGTAAGTGTCCTTAGCTCGGGGTGAGCGCGACCTACGCTGAAACGGGCCAGTTCAGAAAGAAGTAGCTCGGATCGTTATAGTCAGAGGCTTCCACGCCCGTATCACTGGAGATGGCTGAATTGACCACCGTGCGCATTACGGGCCCAGCCTGTAAAGGCAAACGCTGTGTATTTTCCGGCTTCAGTTCATTCAGGCTATTCTGCATGACGTAGTCTCCTTTTCTGGTAATAGTGTGGCGATCTTTTCTCGTTAAGAAAGCATTCAACAACACGCCGAGGATTCGGTCCAGTGCCGGACCGGACCTAACGTGACCGGCAACTCGTCACTCACATCGACTGTAAATCTCATCACCATCCGGGCGCGGCGTTCGTTCTCCGGGTCGAAAAATGTCAACTTGACGTCCCAGCAGTCGGAGTCCATACGGCAGAATGGACTCTTCGAGACGGAGATACGGTCCAGCATGTAAAGCCCTGCGCCGGGCACCACGTGCTTCGGGTGAAGTGCACGGGACATCGACTCACTGGCCTGAAAGGCATTCGTGGCGCTATAGTTGAGGGCACGATCGGGGGAGCTCTGCCCAAGATTTCGCAATTCGTAGTAAACCTTGTCCAGAAAGTTCTGAAGAGAGGCCCGGATACTTTCGTGCTTCCCGGGATCAAAACGCCGCACCACGGTATCAATGAGGGTGTTAACACTCCAACTCCAAAGCCCGCGATATTGCGCCACGACCACTGGTATGACCTGGCCTGAGTACAGACGCGCCGTTCGGTTGGTTAATATCCCGGGCAAGGATACTCTGGAGATATAATCCGGGCTATCCTCCTTTTGAATCTGGCCGTTCAGTGCCTTGCGGAGAAACTCATACACCTCCCGCGCATAAGGCATCTCGGCTTCGATGGCATAGATTGGCGTCAGTTCGAGGTTGAAGGTCCATATCAGCTTGGTGGACTCTGACGGATTGGCCTCCAGGTAACCGACCATCTCCTCGGTGGCACCGGGATGGGGAGGCCGACCATTGACCATCGGCATCAGTTGCTTGAATGAATCCCGACGCGCTTCAGTACCAAAGTCGTAACCTATGCCTCCCAGCCCGTAGACATAAGACTTCTTCCCACCCTCACAACTGCAACTCGCGGATGGGCTAACACCGCTCGGTGTTGCTGTCACCCCGGCCGAAGCCTGGGGGTTGTGCCCTGCCGTGGGCGATTGCGGAGACATTACCGGCATAGCAGGTGGGGCCACACCTGGAACCTGCTTCTCAATTTTTTCCTGGACGGCCGTTTCTGGAGTAGGGCCATTCGGCTCGACGGCCAGACTAGGCACGCTTGCATCAGAGTTAGTCATTGATACTGTTCCTCCTTTTGCTTTTGTGATCAGGGCATAAGCCCCAGGAATGTTCAGAACGCCGGCTAAGCAGCGGCGATGGTCGGAGGTCCGACCCGGATCGCAGGGAAGCGCACTTTCGACAATGGCATCACCAACCGCGCGAGGGTCCGGATTCTTTCCGTCTCGTCGCTGGATACTGAGCAAGAGAGCAGCGACGCCGGCCACAATGGGCGCGGCAAAACTGGTGCCGGTGAGCAGAGCTGTGCCGCCGCCGGGCACTGCGCCGCGGATATTTTCACCTGGAGCAAGCACACCCTTGCGCTGGTACGCCTCGCCCCAGTTACTCATTTCAAGTGGCTGGCCGTTCTGGCCGATCGCGCCAACGGCCAGCACCGCTCCTACGGCGGCAGGGACGTGGAGACATTCGCAACCATCGTTCCCCGCGGCAGCGGTGATGAGCACTCGATGGTCGTCACACAGCCGGATCGCTCGGGCCAATAGGTCATCCGGCTCGCCAAAAGGAGACCGTTCACCGCCGCTGATATTGATGACTTGCGCTCCCTCCTTGACCGCCTGTTCAATCGCTCGCGCTAAATCAAGTTGGGAGAGCCGGCCGGGATGCCCGTCCCGGAAAACCGGTACGATCAACCCTCGGCAGCGCGGGGATACTCCATGTACGGGTCCCTCAGGCTGTCCGAAGATGATGCTGGCAACGTGGGTGCCATGCGCCGACATCGGTCCAATGTCGGCGGTTTCCGTCACCAGGGTCGATAACCGGGTAAGCTTGGCGCCCCGGAAACATGGATGAGTCTCGTCAACCGGCCCGTCGAGCACTGCAACGCAGACTTCCGGATCGCCAAGCGTCTGGTCCCAGAGCGCGGCCAATCCGTTGATTTCCGCCAAGGTTGTTTCAGTGCCGACCGAAGCCATTGCACCTTCTCAAGCCTAAACCAGGATTGCTGTCTGGTTAAAAACCCACGGTCAACTCACAAGACGAATTGATCGTGATTACCACTTTCAATAGGCGCGACGCACGCGCCGCTTGTATAGACAGAACAATCCAAGCCCCAGAAGACCGGAAAGAGTCAGCGGCAGCGTTGCGGGCTCTGGAATAGCGGACGTGCTGCTCGCGTTCAGAACGACGTTATCGAGGCCGTTCGAATTGTCGGTGCTAGGATCGGCATTGATGAAATCCAGCGTAGTCATCGATCCCGTCGCCGTGAACGAAGTGGTGAATTGCTCCCAGGTCTGCGTAGTGCTCGTGCTGCTGTTGGTAAAAGTACCCAGCAGCGTGCCGGTGATGCCGCCGAGATAAACCTTGACGGTGCTCGTGTTTCCGAAAAAGCCGGTGGGATCATCAACGTTTCCAACCCAGAACGACAAGGCGTATTGTGTCCCCGAGGTCGTCGCGACAGTCTGCTGGACTCCCTCCACCGCGTTTGATTCGTCTCCCGTGAGGTCCAGCCACTGCACTCCATCCTCCGCTGGGAATTCACAACATCCAGCTGTATACGACCCACTGACAATGGAGGCTTGTGGGCCGACCACCGTCCATCCGGTTATAGCCGTCGAGCCGCTATTAAAATTTGTGAAGCCTCCTGCCGGCACCACCGGAGTTTCGAAACTTCCATTGGTGATAAGATTGGCTTTGAGTGGCAGACTTCCCAAACTCATCAAAAAACCTGCTAGGACGCCTGCCGCTAAAAAGCTCCGTCTGAAGTGACTCATATCAGCGGTTCTCTCCTTTTGCGTGAGTCTGTGGCTGGCAGCCACTCACCGCCCGCAACGCTCACATCCCGGATGCCGTATTCGCAGAGATCCGGCACATGGCTCGCATGGTGGCGAGCCATATCGACGGGCGTGCTATTGTGATTGGCTACCTGGGGCCTTACCCAATTATTCTCTTAGCTGCATTTTTAACGCGCTGGCAGGGAAAAACTGTTCAAAAGTAGACAATTCAGGAGGAAAATTTTGCCAGGGGTGGGGAGCGGCTATTCGTTCAGGACCGAGGTCAGGAGGGGACGGTTCAGCCTCAGCCCCTGATGGTAATCAATAAGGCCTGACCGCTTGAATTTATTCATGAAATAGCTGACGCGCGAGCGGGTAGTGCCGATCATTTGCGCCAGCATTTCATGAGTTATCTTGATGGTGATCGTGGAAGCATTGGCGCCGTTTCCGGAATGGCAGAGCAAGAGAAGAATTCTCGCCAGCCGTTTTTCGGCTGTGTTGAAGAGTTGATCCGCAAAGTCGTCTTCAACGCGGCGGTTGCGAGAAAGAAGGTAAGCGACAAACGACTGTCGGAAGGCGGCGTCTTTGTGGAGTAGCGACGCGATGACGCTTTTTTCCAGCCGCATCAGGGTCGATCTCACCAGGGTTGTCGCTGTGACCACCCGGCGGGGGTAATCCGTCAGCAGGCATACTTCACCGAAAAAGTTGCCCGCTCCAAGAACCGCAATGACGCCTTCTTTTCCCTCCGGGGAAACAGCCGTAAGCTTGACGGCCCCTTCTTGCACGTAAAAGACTTCGTGGGCGGTCTCGCCTTCCACGAAAAGCTTCCGGTTTTTTGGACAATTCAGACACGTAGCTTGCCGGATGAGCCTTGCAACCAGATCACAGTCCTTTGTGACTGCCACGCCCGATTCCATAGACGGCTTTTATTTTGAAAGTTAATGGTTTCAAAAAGTGGGCCTAGCATATCACAGTTTTTGTAAGATAGTAAACTTCACGTATCGCGCCACGTAAAATGTAACCGGTGGGGTATCGTCGCGCCAAATTAAGATGTAACCCGCTATGGACACGGGTTACGGGATGAGTTTTGCTTCGAGAAGAGACTATCTGCAGAAGATTTATCCTTGCTACCTCCGAGCGAGTCGGGAGGAGAAGGGAGGAATTCTGGACGAGTTTTGCGCCAACTGCGGTTACAACCGCAAGTACGCGATTCGGGTGCTGAACGGTTCGCCGCCTGGGGCCCGGCGGACGGGGCGGCGGCGCCGACGGGGCGTGACCTACGGCCCGCCGTTGGCTTCGATTTTGAAGGCTGTCTGGGAAGCGGCCGACT
>JASHTR010000400.1 GCA_030040455.1 Terriglobia bacterium
GACACGACGCGTGATTCGATGGAAGTGGCCGCCCGCGTAGTGGCGACGTTGCACGTTCACCGCGGAAAAATGAAATCAGCCGCCGCGTTCGGTTACCTGACGGCAACAGATGTGGCGGACGAGCTGGTTCGTCGTGGCACGCCTTTCGCCGAGGCTCATCAGCAAGTGGGGAAGCTGGTGCGCTATTGCCTTTCTGAAGAGAAGACCTTCGCCGAGCTTCGGCAGGATGAAGCGAGGCGATTCATCCCGGCATGGGATCGTCGCCTGGCGCGCGTAGCTTCCTTGCCCGAGCTAGCTGTGGAGCGCCGGAGGGCGATCGGCGGCACGGCGCGGGCTCAAGTGACGCGGCAGATGGCCTTCAGCGAACAGCGCATGGATGAACTCAAAAAGGAGTTCGCTCGAAGAAAATAATGCTGAAGCCTGCGCTGGTGGTTATCACTTCTCTTGGGCTCGCCCTCCTTGTCTGCCCTTCCCTCGCGGCCCAGCAAAACACCGGACAAACGAACACCGATTTCATCAGCGACCAGATTTTTCGTCCCCCCATGGCGGACCAGTCGGAGCCGGCCAGCCGCATCCGGTATGGCGGCGAGTATCTCGATTTTGGCTTAGCGCTGCCGTTGACGGTATACACTTCAGAAGGCGAGAATTCGGCGTGGCAAATCGGCTTTCTGGGAGGGATCACCGGAGGCTTCGGGTCCCAGCGAACCACGCTTTATCTTCGGGCGGCGGACTTCCATGCCGGCATCCCCTTGTCTTTTCGGAAGGGTAAATTCTCCACCCGGGTTGAGTTCTATCATGTCAGCTCTCACCTGGGCGCCGACTACGAAGCCATCAGCGGCTTTCAGCCGTTTCACTACAGTCGCGAAGAGCTGGAAGACCTTGTAGCCTACGATGCTCCGCACCACGTCAGGGTTTATGGAGGGCCGCGCTTGTTGGTGCGCACGTATCCTCACGTGGGCCGGTGGACCTTTCAGGCAGGCACGGAATGGATTCCTCCGTCTCTTTCCGGTCGTCGCTGGCATTTCTATCTGGCGGATGACTTCCAAACCCGCGAGGAGGTTGCCTGGCAAACCAACATCAGCATTGAGCCGGGCGTTCAATGGACGACGCGGGAGAAGGAGCCGATTGCACGCCTTGAAGCCTGGTTTTACAGCGGGCAGCAGCCCTTCGGCGAGCTCTACCAACAGCGCGAACGCGTGATTGGCGCGCAGCTTATCTTCACGCTGGAGCCCGCCATCAAATCCCTCATCGTTCACCGGCATTGAATGACCGTGGGCTTGCCAGCAGAAGAAAACCGGCAGAACTGTTCGCTTATTGAGGATGACCAATTATAGCGACAACAAGCGGCGTCCTGTGGCCGCCGGGCTCTTTCGGCAGAAAAGGTCGTCACTATAATTGGTAATCCTCCGCAGGTCCAGCGCTACCCATCCCGCGCGCGTTGTTCAGAAAGTCACCAGGCGCCGGCTGTCTCGCGGTGCTCGCCGAAGACCTTTCGCATTGCGTCGGAGATCTCTCCGACGGTGGCATAGGCTTTCACCGCATTGAGAATGACCGGCATCAGGTTGCTTCCGTCGCGGGCTGCAGTCTCCACTTCGAGAAGTGCGGCAGCAGTGCGGGCATGGTTGCGTCGGGCGCGAAGCTGGCGCAGGCGCTCGACCTGCGTCATTTCAATGTGCGGATCGATGCGGTGAATGGGCCCGGAAGACGCGGCCTCAGAGATATAACGATTCACGCCCACCACGACGCGCCGCCCCTCCTCAATGGCTTTTTGCTCCTCGTAGGCGGACTGCTGAATCTCACGCTGGATGAATCCGGTCTCGATGGCTGGAAGAATACCTCCCAGCGCGTCGATTCGAGCCAGGTAATCGATGGCCTCCTGCTCGATCCGGTCGGTCAGATTCTCAACATAATAAGACCCTCCCAGAGGGTCCACCGTGTTCGCGACGCCGCTCTCATGGGCTAGAATCTGTTGTGTCCGCAACGCAATCAGGGCGGAGGCTTCGGTGGGCAGAGCCAGCGCCTCGTCGCGGGAGTTGGTATGGAGGGATTGCGTGCCGCCCAGAACTGCGGCCAGGGCTTGGACGGCCACGCGCACGATATTAACGTCGGGCTGTTGCGCGGTCAGCGTGCTGCCAGCCGTCTGGGTATGGAAACGAAACGCCCAGGATCGCGGATTCTGCGCCTTGAACTTTTCCCGCACCATGCGCGCCCACAATCGCCGCGCGGCACGGAATTTTGCCACTTCTTCCAGCAGGTTGTTATGTGCGCTCAGGAAAAAAGAGAGGCGTGGCGCAATTTCGTCCACGGCCAGGCCCCGCCCGAGTGCCGTCTCGAGGTAGCCCACGGCGTTCGCCAGCGTGAAGGCGAGCTCCTGAACGGCGCTGGACCCAGCCTCGCGGATGTGATAGCCGCTGATGGAAATGGTATTCCATTCTGGCGCCTGGTCCCGGCAAAACTCAAAGACGTCCGTCACCAGGCGCAGCGCCGGGCCAGGCGGATAAATGTAGGTTCCCCGCGCGATGTATTCTTTCAGGATGTCGTTTTGAACGGTCCCGGAAACCTGGGCGAGAGGAACGCCCTGCTTTTCTGCGACCGCGAAATACATCGCAAGAAGAATCGCCGCGGTCGCATTAATGGTCATCGAAGTGGAAACGCGCCCGAGCGGAATGCCTGCAAAGAGGGTTTCCAAGTCCTCGAGCGAATCAATTGCCACTCCGACCCGGCCCACTTCGCCGGCCGCCAGCGGGTGATCGGAATCGAGCCCGATTTGCGTGGGCAAATCGAAGGCCACGGAAAGTCCCGTCGTGCCGTGCGAGAGG
>JASHTR010000401.1 GCA_030040455.1 Terriglobia bacterium
CAGTCTCTGGCGTCAAGGCCGATCTGGTCAGCCCGGCCGGGCTTTCGGTCCGCAAAATCGAGTGGATGACTCCTGAGTCTCCTGCAGCACGGGAGCTACGCGTCGACTATGCCGGAAACCGTGTGTACTTCACGGCTCCCGAGTTTGCGGTTTATGCCGTTGCTCGCGCTGATCTTGAGTGAGTTCGTCAAGAACCAGCTTGAAGGCACTGTAGATGCTTTGAATCGGTTTAGGCCGGCTCAAAACGCGTGTTAAGGGCGGAGCTCGCTGCCAACGGCGGTGTGCCGAACGTGCGGCACCCCAATTCGACGACACGGAAGTGCGCGAGAAGTTGGTGGGCTTCTTCCGGTTCGTGAGACAGCATGACGACGTCTATCGCGGTGGCATGATGGTCGGAGCGCGACTACTTCGAGGTGTCGCCAGACCCTTGCATTTCTGCTGACAGGAAACCGTGAGAGGATTTTGCGAGGAGTTTTGAGAGAATCACTACCTGCCTCCGTTTTGAGGGGTGGGGGTAGTGGCAACCTTCCTCATAAGAGGGTTGCCTAGTTAGATATGTCAAGATATTCTACACTTCAATGAAGAAACGATTTCCGGTCAGAGAGGGCCCACAAATCCATAAGCATTCGATTCTCTCCAAGAATTTTGCAGAACGCGTCGTATTTTCGAGTATTGCAAAACAATTTGAGGTGTCAGCGCCAGACCTTATTAGTTCCACGGGGATGCCGGGCTCGACGATCGCAGGTATTCTAAATCGTCTAGTGAGGCGAGGTCTCATTACAACTAATGGGACCGAGGTTAGGCAGCGTGGGCGCCCTACTATTCGCTATCGAGTACGTATTCCGCGGCCGATCTGTGCATGCCAATTGGAGGCGACCCAGGTTTCGGTAGCAGTTTTTGATCGTAACCTTGCTTTATGCGGATCGGACGTGGAAACGTTTGCAACACTGAATTCCCTTGTGGCGGGCGTTGACGCTGTCGCCACAGTGATCAGAAGACTCAAGAAATCGCTGGCCCATTCCACCGATCTGCCGAAAGAACTGGCGTTGGAGATCAACGCGATAAGACTTGATCGAGACCGAATGGTAAGTTCCGTTTTGCCCTGGGCGGAGGTGAACCTCGAAGAGCGACTGGCTCAAAAACTGGGCATGCGGGTTAAAGTTCTTCCTTCCGTCTTATCCCCTCTGATTGCCGAAAAACAAAAGCTGCGCGTGCGAAATCCCGAGTCGATTATCCGGTTTCAGGTGGGCGATGGTATCAGCGCGCACGGGTCCTTCGGCGGCGAAAACTACTACGGACACTCATCCCTCGCCGGTCAATTGGGTCACGTGATTGTAGACCCCAGGGGTCCTCTCTGCGGTTGTGGTCGCCGCGGATGCCTAGAGGCCTACTGTGGGGGTCCTGCTCTGCACAAGCGGCTTCTCGAAGAGATCGGTTCGGGCGTTGCAACGGTCATTGACTACGAAAAGATAGCGAAGAGTTCCCCGCGCGCATCCATCGTTTTCTTGTGGGATGCATGGAAACTGAGAGACTCGTATGCCCGAGATTTTATGCGGCCGGTGTTCGAACACCTGGCATGGTCATTAGGCATTGTCATGGACCTCGTCGACCCCGAGTTGGTTCTCGCTTGCGGGTATGTTCTATCGGATCACCCTGAGTGGGTTGAGGAGATCCGCAATAGAGCTCAACAGTGGACGCTCTACTCGCCTGCTCGCCCGATACCATTCACTCTAGGCCAAGCATCGGTCGAGGACCAACTCCGCGTTGCCGGTACACTGTATTTTTACCGACTCGACGACTAATTTCTGAGGTCTTGAACATCATAAGAGAATACGTCTTCTTACGCCGGAAATGAGGAGAAGTGAAATGAGTGGGGACCCACAACCCGTGCCTATGGGCTTTGCCCCGAAGCGAGAGAACGATTTTCCTCAGTATGTTTCCAGATATCACGAGAATTGCGAGGGTTCGTTTTACTGTGCATGAGAATAATTACGCGCCTCATAGCTGTTTGATGCATTATTTTACCCCCCGCGGTACAGGCGGCCGTTAGCTTGCTGGAAAGATAGAGTATCGCAGGCAAGTTTGATGTCCTGGAGCTCGTGCGCCGCCGGTTTCCCGACCTCACGTGCTGGGGGCATAGTTAGCGAGATTCGGCACGCAAACTACGAAGTTCCCAAAGAATCTGGCTTAAGTGGTAAACATCATGCTGACGAAAGCGCAGATCATTACTGCGTTGGAAGGCGCCGGGGTAGCTACGGGGTCACACTTGCTGGTCCATTCCAGTCTTCGCAGGCTCGGCCCGATTGAAGGAGGAGCAGACGCTGCCATCAACGCGTTACGTCGCTGTGTGGGACCCGTGGGCACGCTCGCCATGCCCACATTCAACGGCGCGAGACAAATCGCCCAACCCTTCTTCGATGTTGGTACCACGCCCGGTGCCACAGGCGCATTGACGGAGGTGTTCCGTCGCCAGCCGGATGTACTTCGCAGCTATCACCCGACGCACTCAGTAGCCGCATGCGGTCCGCGCGCCGCCGAGTTTCTGCGCGATCATCACTTGTGCGAGGCATTCGGGATTGGCTCGCCCATTGACCGTATCGCGGAAGCGGGTGGGTACGTCCTACTCTTGGGCGTGACGCACAGCACGAATTCCTGCATTCATGTTGGAGAATCCCACGCCGGAGTCGTGAAATTTTTTTGGGACGACGGTGAATTGCCGGTTGCACCGATCCGGTTGGCGGACGGCACGATCCACAAGTATCGCGTCGATTGTTCTTCCAGTTGTTCGGCTTCCTTCAACGCCATAGAATATCCCCTGCGTCGGCGGAATGCCGTTCGCGATTTCTGGCTTGGCGACGCGGTCTGTTCTTTGACACCCTGCCGCGAAGTCATCGCCGCCACCGTAGAGACCGTTCGAGAGAACCC
>JASHTR010000402.1 GCA_030040455.1 Terriglobia bacterium
TTCCTGAAGGAACGGAAAGTCTCCTTCAACCCACAGGAATTACCGAAACAGATCCTGGGGCAACGGAACGACCACGCTTTTCGCCTCTTCTTTGGTCCCAGCATGACTCAGGAGGAAATGAGGCGACTGGGCGCCGAGCTTGAAGAACAGTTTCGAGAAGCCTTTCGCGCTCATGCGAAGCCGCTTCCCGGCCTTGAATCGCTCCTCCACCAACTGGAGGCGGCCGGCATCCCATTGGCCGTTGCCAGCTCCGCGATGCGCGAAAATGTCGAATTCGTGATTGATGCCATAGGGCTTCGCCGCTTGTTCCGCGTTGTGATGAACGGCGATGAGGTTCTTCATCCTAAGCCCGATCCGGAGATTTACTTGAAAACAGCGGAGCGGCTTGGCGTGCGAGCGGACGCGTGCGTCGCCTTTGAGGACTCGTTTGCCGGGATTGAGGCCGTGAAACGGGCGGGCATGAGGTGCGTGGCTATTGCCTCGACGTTTCCGCCGGATGAGCTCAAAGAGACGCAGGCTGACCGTGTTGTTTTAAGCTTTCAGGAACTCTCTCTTGATGGGCTGCGAAGGCTCTTTTTACGCAGTAGCATTAATTGAGTAGCTCTCTAAAGGTAACGTGTGTGGAAGGCGACCGGAGATGTGAAAAATGCGGCCAGGTAATTCCGCGCGGGACGGAAGAATGCCCCAATTGCGCGACTCTCCAAAGGCTTAATTTGCGGCGTGAGACCATCCTTTTGATATGCCTTGGTCTGCTGGCGGTGCTGTTTGGGATCACGGGATTCGCGGTGACGCTTTACCACAACCGCGAAAGAGCGCTGGGCGGACACTGGTACACCCGCGGAGAGGAGAGCCTTCAACACGGAAACCCCGAAGCCGCGGTTCTGGACTTCCGCACCGCGCTGTTCCACGCGGGCGACAACCCTGTTTATCAGCTTCGTCTGGCTCAGGCCCTGGTGGATTCAAACCGGCTGGCGGAAGCGCGGAGCTATCTTCTGCGGCTGTGGGAAACCCACCCCGCCGACGGCGAAGTCAACCTGGAATTGGCTCGCGTGGCCATGCGAGAGGGGAATATCCCGGAGGTGATCGACTATGATCACAACGCCATCGATGGCGTCTGGCAAAACAATTCAGAAGAGCTGCGACGCAGGCTGCGACAGCAGCTTTGCGAATATCTGATCGAAAAAGGACGCCGAACCGAAGCGCTGGCTGAGCTGATGGCGCTTTCCTCCCAGACGCCGGACAACGCTCAACTGCGCGCTCAGGTTGCTGGCTTGTTCCTTAAAGCCCAGGATTATGACATTGCGCTCGGTGAATTCCGTCGCTCGCTGCGCTTGGATCATCGGCAGCCGGAAGCCTGGGCGGGAGCCGGCGAAGCGGCTTTTCAGATGGGAAATTATCGAGCCGCTCGCAAATACCTCTCTCGCGCCCTTTCTCAAAATCCGCGCGACAAGGATGCGGCTCAATTCCTGAACACGGCGAATTGGGTGTTGCAGATGGATCCCTTTGACCGGCGCGTGCCGGCTGCCGAGCGGCGGCGGCGGGTGATGGCCGCCTTCGAAGCGGCTGCGAATCGGCTTACCACCTGCGCCGCAAGCCACGGAGAAAATCTTCAGGCTCCAAACTCTCAGACTGATTTCGGGAAGGCGTACGCCAGCGAGCTGAAGATGAAGCCTTACGTGCGTGAGCACAGCCTGCGCCGCGACCCCGACCTCATGGATTCCACCATGAGCCTGGTGTTCCAGATCGAGCGGCTGACGGCCGCGGCGTGCGGGACGCCCCAGGGACCCAACCTGGCCTTGCTGCTGATTGGCTCAAAAAATGGAGGTGCGGATTGACCGGGGAAGGGAAAACGCCTTCCGCCAACCCGATGCAGTCACCGCCTCCGTCTTCCGCCGAGCCCGTTCAAGAAAATCCACCGGCTTCCGGTGAACGGCGGCCCTCTCTCCTCACGGCCCGCCGAGCGCTCACCTGGCTCGCTCGTGGCTTTGCGCTGAAGGAAGGGAATCTCTTCCTGGTCTTGTCCATTTTCATTGGCCTTGCCTCCGGCTTGCTCGTGGTGTGCTTCCGGATCGCCATTGAGTGGATCCAACTGGAGCTGTTTGGCTCTTCACTCAAAGCTTCTTCGCTGCATTTGCTGATGATTCCTGCTGTGGTGGGCTTGGTCATCGCCGCCGGCGTGATGCTTTTCTTCAAGGAGGTGCGCGGCAGTGGCGTGAACCAGACCAAGGCTGCCGTTTACATCTACGATGGCTACATCCCTTTTCGCACGGTGATTGGCAAGTTTCTCCTTTGCGCCTTGGCCATAGGCAGCGGCCAGTCGCTGGGTCCGGAAGACCCTTCGCTTCAGATCGGAGCCGGGATTGCCTCAGTGCTCGGCAGGCGCTTGCGCCTTTCCCGAGAGCGGATCCGGCTTATCGCTCCGGTGGGCGCGGCGGCGGGCCTCGCCGCTGCCTTCAACGCTCCCATCGCCGCGATGATCTTCGTGCTTGAAGAAGTGATCGGGCAGTGGAGCGCCGGGGTGCTCGGGGCCATTATTCTGGCGGCGGTTTCAAGCGTCGTGGTCATGAGAGGCTTCCTCGGGTCGGAGCCGCTTTTCCGCATCCCCGCTTATCGTCTCGCCAACCCCACCGAATTCCTGGCCTACGCAGCGCTGGGCGTCATCGGCGGTTTTTCCTCTCTCGTTTTCGTCAAATTAATTGGCTCTCTCCGGCCGCGGCTCAAGTCCCTCCCTTCCTGGAGCCATTATCTTCAACCCGGCGTTGCAGGCCTGATAGTTGGAATCATCGGCCTCAAGTTCCCCCAGGTCATGGGAGCGGGCTATTACTACATCGACCAGGCCATGCACGATCAATATGCCTGGCACATCCTGGCGCTGCTCGCCGCATTCAAGATTCTCGCCACCTCCGTTTCGTTCACCAGCGGCACTCCGGGAGGGATGTTTGCTCCCACGCTGTTTATTGGGGCCATGATTGGGGGAGCGGTGGGGGGCGTGGAACATCACTTTTTCCCGCACCTCACCGGCCCGGTTGGGGCCTATGCTCTGGTCGGGATGGGGGCCCTTTTCGCTGGATTCCTTCGCGTGCCAATGACCTCAGTGTTTATGGTGCTCGAGTTGAGCGGCAACTACTCCATCATCTTGCCCGTCCTGGTTTCGAATACTATTGCCTACCTCATCTCGAGAAAGTACCAGAGCATAGCCATCTTTGATCTGTTGTCGCGTCAGGACGGCGTGGCGCTGCCTTCGATGGAAGAGCAGCGCGAAGAATCTATTCTGCGGGTGGAGGATGCCATGCACCCCCCGGGCTCGGCCATCTTCCATGCCGAAGATACGGTTGAAGAAGCGCTGGAAAAAGCGGCTGCCCTTTCTGAGAACAGCTTCCTTGTCAACGGCGGGAAAAATGACTGGAGCCTCATTCGAAGAGAAGCGCTTGAGGGTCAAGCCCGGCTGGGAAAAGGTAATGAGAAACTCGGCGGATTGGGGACGGCTCAGCGCCTCCCGTGGATCTATCGGGATCAGCCGCTCGATGTGGCGATGCGGTTGATCGGGGACCGACCCTTCCTGCCCGTCCTGAACCGGGCGGAACTTGACAAGCTGGAAGGCATCGTTTCTCTTGAGGACATTCTCTACGCCTATCGGAAAGCTTTTTCGCGCACGGTGGCGGAGGTGGACGTGGACGTCCCCAAGACGAAGTTCTAATTTGATGGCGTGGAGCTCGGCCGAAAGCCGGCGTGAGGGAGGGTAGCGGGCGATACCCGCATCTCCGGACGTTTGAAGGCGCGAAAAAATATGATTTCCGTCACGTCTCCGCTATAATCGCAGCTTTCGTGACTTGCGCATGCGCTCTCCGCCAGCAAGACGGAGAGCATTTTGCATGGTAGACTGCCTCTCACGGAAGCTTCAACCAAATCCAAGGAGGGACGAAAATGGGAGACTACTCGCGACGGAACTTTTTGAAGACGGCGATGGTGGGAGCGGCGGGTGCAAGCGGTGGCGCGGCGTGGGCGGATTCAACCCCGGCAGCGCCCGGCAGTGAGTCGTGCGGCTCCGTATGGGAAAGGCCGCCGAAACAGGCCGGGAACAACCTCAACCTGATTGTGATTGTCAGCGATACGTTCCGTCACGATAACCTCGCCTGTTATGGACCGAAGTGGCTGGAAAATCTTGAGACGCCCAACCTGGACCGGTTTGCCGAGAAGGCCGTCGTATTTCAGGATGCCTACCCTGAAGGGATGCCCACCATCGTCATTCGCCGCACCCTCTATACAGGACGGCGCGTGATCCCTTTTTACTACTTTCCGCAGCATGAAAGCGTTCAGCTTCCGGGGTGGCACCAGCTTTACAACGAAGACGTGACGCTCAGCGAGACGTTGCTCGAGGCGGGTTACGTGAATGCGCTCATCAGCAGTCTTTACCATCAATTCAAGCCGGACAGGAATTTTCATCGCGGCTTTCATACCTGGCGCTGGGTCCGAGGCCTGGAGTTCGACTACTACGGCACTTCGCCCCACGGCCTGCTGGACGTCGGCGATCTGGTTTCGAGCGAATACATGGCCCGTTTTCCCGGCCTTCACCTCATGTTGAGCCAATACAAGGCTAACCGGAATCTTTGGAAGCAGAGAGGAGAATCGGTTAGCCAGATTGTGGCTCAGACCGCTATCGGCTGGTTGAACGAGAACCACGGTCAGCGTCCTTTTTACCTGCAAGTGGAGTTTTTTAATTCTCACGAGCCCTGGGACCCGCCCCGGCGCTTCCTGGAAAAGTACATGCCGGGTGCAACCAATCCGAGTTTCGTCGAGCCCCCCTACGACACGGTTCCCATTGCCGACGCGATTAAGGCACGATTCCGGGCAAACTATGCCGGAGATGTGAATGGCGTGGACTATTGGGTGGGAAGCCTGCTGGATACGATCGGCCAGTTCGGATTGTTTGAGAATTCGGTGGTCGTGTTCATGTCCGACCACGGCGCCATGCTCGGCGAGCGCGGGCAATTTCTCAAAGGGCCGGACAAGTTGCGAGGCCAGGTCACTCACATTCCGTTGCTCATCCGAACACCCGGAAACCCGTATGCAGGAAAAAAGGTTTCAGGTTTTGTCCAGGTTCCCGACGTCATGCCGACGCTGCTGCACCTGCTGGGGCTGAGGCCGCCTCGACGAGTGACTGGCACGAATGTCTGGCCGCTGGTCACCGGGGAGACCAGCAAGGTGCGCGACGATACGGTGCACACCTACGGATGGGTGGGAGCCGTTCGGAACCATGAATGGTCCTATAGCGAGATTTGGAAGCCCGAAGCGCGCCATGACCAATACCACGTTACTCCGGACGCGCC
>JASHTR010000006.1 GCA_030040455.1 Terriglobia bacterium
CGGCGTGACGCCGCGCCTCCTGCCGGAACGGCATTCCCAGATGCCGCAGCAGCGCCAGCGCTTCAGCGTCCGTGCGGGCGTCCGTCACCACGGAAATATTCATTCCTTTGACCTTGTCCACCTTTGAATAATCCACTTCAGGAAACACCAGTTGATCCTTCAGTCCCAGCGTGTAATTCCCACGCCCGTCAAAGGCGCGCGCCGAAAGACCTCGAAAGTCCCGCACCCGAGGCAACACGATGTTGGTGAGGCGATCCAGGAATTCGTACATCGAATCGCCGCGCAGTGTCACCATAGCGCCAATCGGCATACTTTTCCGCAGTTTGAAATTGGCAATCGACTTGCGCGCGCGTGTAATCACGGGCTTCTGCCCGGTGATCAACCCCAGCTCGTGGGTGGCCGAATCCAAGAGCTTGGCGTTCTGGATCGCTTCCCCCAAACCCATGTTCACCACAACCTTGCGCACTCGCGGAACCGCAGCCAGGTTCCCGTAATGGAATTCCTTGGCGAGCGATGGAATAATTTCTTTGCGATATTTTTCTTTTAAGCGTGGGATCATCTTGAGAAAACCAGAAGTTGCTCCTTCCTCCGCGCTTTAGCTTTACCCTCACAGAAATTACAAGACGGGCGACCCTCACCCAGCCCGCTCCGCTCGCTACCCTCTCCCCGCCCGTGGGAAGAGACGTTGAAGGCAAGAGGTCTAGCGGTCCAGCACCTGGCCGCACTTCACGCAGACCCGCACCTTCTTGCCTTCCGCTTTCTCACGATGTTGAATGCGGGTAGGGCCGCAGTCACCGCACACCAGGGCGACGTTCGAGACATCGATCGGCCCTTCCTTATCCAGAATGCCTCCCCGGATCTGCTTTGCCGGATTCGGCCGCGTGTGCCGCTTGATGATGTTCACGTGTTCCACAAAGAGCTGTTTCCGGCGGGGGTTCACTTCCAGCACCCGCCCTTCCTTGCCCCTGTCCCGGCCGGCCAAGACGCGAACCATGTCGTTCTTGCGGATGTCGAGTCCTCTCATTACAACACCTCCGGAGCCAGGGAAACGATCTTGAGGAACTTCTTTTCCCTCAGTTCACGAGCCACGGGACCAAACACACGGGTTCCCACCGGCTCGCCCGCGTCATTAATCAGCACGGCAGCATTCTCGTCGAACCGGATATAGCTCCCATCCCGCCGTCGCTGCTCCTTTCTCATCCGCACAATCACGGCCTTCACCACTTTCCCTTTGGGAATGGCGCTGTCCGGGGCCGCCTCCTTGACCGCTGCGGTTACCACATCGCCCAGCCCCGCCTGTAATCCTACATCCCCGCCGAGCGGCAAAATGCAAGAAAGCTTGCGCGCCCCCGAGTTGTCAGCCACGCGAAGAATGGTCCGCATCCCGATCATTGGACGCTCTCCACTTCCGGAGCTACCGGGCTGACACGGGAAATCACTTCCACGACTCTCCACCTCTTGCGGGCGCTCATTGGCCGTGTCTCCTGAATCCGGACCGTGTCGCCCACGTGGCACTCCCCTTTTTCATCGTGCGCCATGAACTTTCGCGAACGCCGGACGACACGCTTATAGAGCGGATGGATGATCTGCCGCTCGACCGTAACCACAATGGTCTTCTGCATCTTGTCGCTCGTCACCACGCCGACCTTCTGCTGCCTTCTTGTCATTGCTGCTTTCTCCGGGGGACCTCAGCGCCCTTCATCCGCCTGTTTCGCTGCCGGTCCCCTTAGCTCCAAGTCCCGACGAAGCGTTTTGGCCCGGGCAATATCTTTGCGGAGCGTCCTGATCTTCACCAGCGTTTCCGTCTGTCCGTTCATTAACTGGAATTTCAGCCGGAAGAGCTGGTCCGAAAACTCACGCACCTTTGCTTCAAGCTCTTCCGGAGTCCATTCGCGCATCTTCTCCGCTTTCATATCCACTCACTCCACGGCGCGTTCAAAGGTGTGAACAAATTCGAGCACGTCATGCCAAGTCCTTCGCTGTCATTCTGACGCTGAGCGAAACGGAAGCATCCCGGTATTTCGAAGCGGAGCGAACGGGCTCAGGATGACACGCCGCAATCATTTTTCGGCAACCTGCTAGGCCGCGCCTTTTCGGGTGACAAACTGAGTCGGAATGGCCAGCTTGTGGCTGGCCAGGCGGAATGCCTCGCGCGCGTCCGCTTCACCCACTCCTTCCACCTCGTAAAGAATCCGGCCCGGCTTGACGACGGCCACCCAGAATTCAGGCGCTCCTTTGCCCTTGCCCATGCGCGTCTCGGCCGGCTTCTTGGTGACTGGCTTATCCGGGAAAATCCGGATCCACAGCTTTCCGCCGCGCTTGATAAAGCGGGTGATTGCAACACGGCCTGCCTCAATCTGACGTGCCGTCACCCAGCCCGGCTCGAGCACCTTCAGCCCAAAATCACCGAACGATAGCGCCGAGCCGCGCCATGCCTTGCCCCGCATGCGACCGCGCTGCTGTTTTCTAAACTTGACTTTTGACGGCATCAACATATTTGATGTCCCGCAAACTCCGCCCGTCCTTCACTACCGGCCACTCGCTCTTCCCGCGACCCTCACACCGTAGCGGCCGGGGCCGGCACGGCCTGAGGCTCTCCCGCCACTTTCTCAGGACGACGCTTCTGCTCCAGAATCTCGCCATTATAGATCCAGCACTTCACGCCAATCACTCCGTAAGTCGTCTTTGCTTCCGCCATGCCATAATCGATATCGGCGCGCAAGGTGTGGAGGGGCAACCGCCCTTGCAGATACCATTCCGAGCGGGCAATTTCAGCTCCATTCAAGCGCCCGCCACATCGCACCTTGATTCCCTTGCACCCAAACCGCAGCGCCGAATCCACCGCTTTGCGCATTGCCCGCCGGAAAGCGACGCGCTTCTCGAGCTGCAAGGTGATGGCTTCCGCGACGAGCTGCGCGCTCAACTCAGGGCGACGCACCTCCTGAATATTAATGGGTAAAACTTCGCGTCCGGTACGTTTCTGGATCTCCTGTCGCAAGCGGTCAATCTCGGCGCCCTTTCTTCCAATAATGATTCCGGGCCGCGCCGTGTAAATGGTAATCTTCAGCTTGTTTCCGGGACGCTCGATTTCCACCGAGGCGACTCCCGCCCCGTGCAACTCATCTTTGAGGCGCTTCTTCAAAACGAGGTCTTCGTGCAACAGGTCCGCGTACCCCTTCTTGGCAAACCAACGCGACTTCCAGGTTTTGTTGTATCCCAGACGAAAACCGTAGGGATGGACTTTCTGACCCACTCCCAACCTCCTGACATCCTAAACGTGGCACCACGACCCAGCCGATGCCTGTCACCCCGAGTGCAGCGAAGGGTCTCTGCGTTCCCTTACCAAAGAAATACCGGGCTGCTTCCCAGGGCTGACCGTAAGCCTCTTCGCCGGGCTCAGAGCGATTCGCCATCGGAAGGGCGAATCGGCCCAGCATGACATGCCCGAAGAGTGTTTTCGGCAACCTGTTAATCGCGCTCTTGCGACTCCACCACAATCGTGATGTGGCTCATTCGTCTCTGGTAACGGTAAGCCCGCCCCATCGGTGCGGGGCGAACGCGCTTCATCCGCGGCCCGTCATCGACGAAAACTTTCGAAACCACCAGGTCGTCAACATCCACGCGCTCCGACTTCTGCTCCGC